>JBBRHC010000517.1:0-1500 GCA_038223295.1 Opitutales bacterium | reverse complement strand
TCAGCTCCGGGAACGGCACGTAGCCGGCCGCGAAGAACTCCTCGTATTTCGCGGTCACCATCCGCTCGGCCTCGGCGTGGAGCTCCAGCGGGACGCCGAGGCCGAGGGCGACGCCCGCGAGCGTGCGATCGTCGCTGGTGGGCCCGAGACCGCCGACCGTGAAGATCAGCGCCGGGCGCCGAGCGAGGCAGTCGCGCAGCTCGGCGGCGATGGCTTCGACGTCGTCGCGAAGCATGACGGCGCGCCGCACGAGGCCGCCGAGCGCCGTCACGCGCGTGCACAGCCAGTTGGTGTTGGTGTCGAGCACGTCGCCGATGAGGACTTCGTTGCCGGCGGAGAGCACCTCGATGATCGGCGCGCCGGTCGGCGGGTCCACGGGGCCGTGCGTGGGGATGCTGCCGCTCATGGCCTCAGTCTCGCAGACGGCGAGGCGGGCGGGCAAGCAAGGCTTCGCGCCGAGGCTCAGGTCCACGGCCGCGCCGCCGCGTTGGGTATACTCCCTTACGTCCCGGAGAGGAGCCGCAGATGAAGCCGAAGCCCGTCACCATCGTCCAGCACGAGCCCGACGACCCGCCCGGCAGCATCGCCGTGGCGCTCACCGATCTGGGCGTGCCCTTCGAGGTGCGCCGCGTCGACCTGGCCGAAGAGCTGCCGGTGTGGCCGGACGAGACAGCGGGCCTCATCAGCCTCGGCGGCGCCATGAACGTGACACAGACCCACGACTACCCCTTCCTGGCGGCCGAGATCAAGCTCATGCGCCACATTGTGCATGAGGGCGGACCCGTGTGGGGCATCTGCCTCGGCGCGCAGCTCCTGGCGATCGCGGCCGGCGGTGACGCCTACCGGCGCAAGCACCCCGAGGTCGGCTGGACGTCCATCGAGAAGGTCGCCGACGACCCGCTGCTCCGGGGCATCTCGTCGCCGTTCGTCGCCTTCAATTGGCACGAGTATTCGTGCAAGATCTCGCCGACGTCGCACCTGATCGCCACCTGCGGCGACGGCGTGCAGGTCTTCCGCGCCGGGGGCAGGGCCTGGGGCACGCAGTTCCACCCCGAGGTGGACGCGGAGATGGCGCCGCACTGGGTGCGCGACGCGGTCAAGGAGCAGAAACATCTCGGCGCAGGGTTCGAGGAGCAGCTGCGACGCGAGACAGACGAACGGCTGCCGGCGTATCCGGCGTTCTGCCGCCGCATCTTTTACACTTCCGCTGTCAGGATTGTCTTTTAATGTGGGCGTATCGCTCCATTTGCCGGCTAATACCTCAATCGCATCAACGCCCGCGTCCTGAAAGCATTTTGTAAAGTAAACGCCATCGCCCAAGGTAATGCCGCCATCTTTGCCCATTTCCAAGATAGAGAGTTTTACAGCGATGGGAAAGTTATCTCCGGTAAGTATTTTGATCTTCCTGATCACATTCATATGAAAGTGAACCCGATTTTTACGACTTCCGCCATATTCGTCCATGCGCAAATTAGCTTTGGAAGAAAGGAATTGCTGCCC
>JBBRHC010000516.1:0-1521 GCA_038223295.1 Opitutales bacterium | reverse complement strand
CCTCAGGCCGTCATTGCGAGCCCTTGCGAAGCAATCCAGCGTCCCGACAAAGGCCTTGCCGGTGGGTCTGGAGTGCTTCGCAAGGGCTCGCAATGACGGTTTTTGATGCAAGATAGCCGCAAGACCTACAATGCCGTCCTTCACCCGATTGCCGTGGGGTCTGGGGCCGCCGGCCCCAGCGGGTCGAGGGCGGCGCCCTCGCCTTGGCTTTTCCTACGCGCCGAGTTTTTCGAGGGTGTCGGCGTGGGTTTGGCGGACGATGTGGCGCTTGACCTTTTGGGTGGCGGTGAGTTGTCCGTTGTCGATGGTGAAGGGCGGCACCACGGCGTGGCGGCGAATGCGTTCGGTGATGGAGAGGCGTTTGTTGACGGCGTCGACGGCGTTGGCGACGGCTTGGTCGTCGTAGCCTTCGGCGGGGACGACGAGGGCGGACAGGGCGGCGCGGCCATCGCCGTAGACGACGGACTGGGCGATGGCGGGTTGGGTGGCGAGCATGCCTTCGACGCGGGCCGGCGAGATGTTGTCGCCGCCGGCCAGGACGATGATGTCTTTCTTGCGGTCGGTGATGCGCAGGTATCCGTCGGGCTCGACGATGCCGATGTCGCCGGTGTGGAGCCAGCCGTCGCGGATGGCTTGGGCGGTTTCTTCGGGGCGGCCCCAGTAGCCGTCCATGACGAGGTCGCCGCGGACGAGGATTTCGCCGTCGTCGGCGATTTTCAGGTCGACGCCTTCGAGGGGGGGGCCGACGGTTTCGGTTCGGATGCGGAGTGGATGGTTGGCGGAGATGACGGGGCCGGCCTCGGTTTGGCCGTAGCCCTGGATGAGGCGCATTCCGAGGGCGAGGTAGAATTTGCCGACGTCCGGGTCGAGGCGGGCGCCGCCGGAAATGGCGATGCGCAGGCGGCCGCCGAAGCGTTCGGCGACCTTGGCGCGGACCAGGCGGTCGAGGAGTTTGTCGAGCAGCCATTCGTGGGGGAGGAGGCGCTTGCCTTCGATGCGCTTGGTGCCGAGTTCGACGGTTTTTTCGAACAGGCGGGCCTTGAGCGCGGGGGCGGTGCGGATGCCTTGGAGGATTCGGGCGCGGATGACCTCCAGCACGCGGGGGACCATGGTCATGATGGTGGGGTGGATGGCGGCCATGTCGGCGGCGAGGGTGTCGATGCCGCGGGCGTAGGCGACTTCGGCGCCGATGGAGAGCATGAAGAACTGGCCGGCGGTGTGTTCGTAGGAGTGGGAGAGGGGGAGGTAGGAAAGGTAGACGTCGTCTTGCAGGCCGAGTTCCTGGATGAGCTTGTAGGCGCCGCGGCAATTGGAGAGGATGGCGCGGTGGGGGAGCATGACGCCCTTCGGCGCGCCGCCGGTGCCGGAGGTGTAGATGAGGCAGGCGAGCGCGGTTCCGGGGATCAGGGCGGCTTCGGCTTCGATGTCGTCGGGGGGTGCTGGGTCGGCGGCGAGGTCGGCGAAGTGCAGGATTTTGGTTTCGGGGTGGGCGTAGCCGGGGGCCGGGGCGTCGAGCATGAC
>JBBRHC010000515.1:0-1526 GCA_038223295.1 Opitutales bacterium | reverse complement strand
AGGAGGGCGAGGAGGAAGAGGACGACGAGGCGGCCGGTGCGGCGGCGGGCGCGGTCTTGGGCCTCGAAGAAATCCATGGGTAAGAAGGCGGAAGCGGGGGACGGAAACTTGAAACCTGAGGGCTGAAACCTGAGATCTGGGAGGTGAAACCGGAGAGTGCGGGGGGATTCTGGATGCCGACTTCTGAACACCGGCTTTTTCAGCCGGTTTCGTTCAGGCGCGGGGGTGGGCGGGGAGGGGTGGACTGGAGTAGCCGCAGGCGCGGAGGGCGGAGCGGCGGGGTTGGCGGACGAGGAAGAAGTAGAGCAGCGCGCCGAGCCAGTGGGTGAAGACAAGGATGAGGATCCAGGTAAGGCGGTGATTTTTGTCGTTGGCCGGCTCGGGGGCCTGGGCGCAGTCGATCAACATCCACACCCAGAAGGCGAAGCTGGCGACGCCGAGGAGAATCAGGAAACCGATCAGGGCGATGAAGCCGAGGCCGATGCCGACGCCGATGGCTTCGGGGGAGAGGGCGGGGGTGTTCATCGCGTGGGGCGGTCGAGGGTCGAGCGTCGAGGGCGGGTCAGGTGAAGGTGACTTTGGGGGCCAAGCGTTCGGCGGGGGTGTCCACGGTGAAGAGGGTGGCTTCCTGGAAGCCGAGCAGGCCGGCGAAGACGACGGTGGGGAAGGTTTCGCGGCGGGTGTTGTAGGTGGTGACGGCGTCGTTGAAGGCCTGGCGGGCGAAGGCGACTTTGTTTTCGGTGGTGGTGAGCTCCTCGGTGAGGCGGAGCATGTTTTGGTTGGCTTTGAGGTCGGGGTAGGCTTCGGAGACGACCATGAGGCGGGAGAGGGCGCCGGTGAGGCCGGTCTCGGCGGCGGCGAGCTGGCGGAGGGCGGCGGAGTCGGCGGGGTTGGCGGCGGCGGTGGTGGCGGCGGTGGCGGCGATGTTGCGGGCTTGGATGACGGCCTCGAGGGTCTCGCGTTCGTGTTTGAGATAGCCTTTGGCGGTCTCGACGAGGTTGGGGATGAGGTCGTAGCGACGTTTAAGTTGAACGTCGATCTGGGCGAAGGCGTTCTTGAAGCGGTTGCGGAGGGTGACGAGGCCGTTGTAGAGGCCGACGAGCCAGAGGGCGAAGACGAATAGGAGGGCGGCTAAGACCACCAGGACAACGAGGATGGGCGTCATGGGTGGAGTGGGCTGGGGGCGACGATGGAACGCGGGGGGGCGCTAGCGAGTCCGAATCGCGGTTGCCATGCGGGCGGCGGGCTCGCCAAGGTGGCGGGCTGCTGGTCCGGGTCGCGGCGGTCGTGGGATCGGGTTCGGGGCGGTAGCGGTCGTCGTTTTGTTTATCCACTTTCCCTTCAAATTTTTCCCTGTGATGGCGCGTCGTCTTTTGTTTGTCCTTTGCCTGCTTTCGCTCGCGACGGGCGGCCGTGCGGTGGCGCAGGCGGGGGCGGGAAGCGCGGGGGCGGCGGGGTTGTTCGCGCCGGTGCCGTTGGGGCCGACGCCGGCGGCGGTGGGCGGGTTGATCGTGGGGGAGGAGTCG
>JBBRHC010000514.1:0-1543 GCA_038223295.1 Opitutales bacterium | reverse complement strand
CCCTCTGGTTCTACCTTTCGCTCGTCCCCGCCCTCCTCGTCGGGCGCCGCCAGATCCTGGGCTTCGCCGCCGGCTCCGCCGCGCTCGCCGTCCTCGGACTCGGCTTCTTCCTCCTCTGGCCCACCGCCGTTCCACCGCCCGACATCAACTGGTCGAGACACCCCGGGTTCGGCCTCCCCACGGGCGCCGACGCCACCGGCAGCGCCCGCCCCTCCCTCCATGTCGCCTTCGCCGTCTTCGCCGCCCTCTGGTTCGCCCGTCTCCTCCCTCTCCTCCGGGCCCACTTCCTTATCCGGTGCGCCAACCTGCTCTGGGCCATCCTCATTGTCTTTTCCACCCTCGCCACCAAACAACACTCCGCCCTTGACGCCCTTTGCGGCGCCATCCTCGGCGCGTGGATCGGTTCAATCTCCCTCCACGCAACCCCGCCCGAGCCCGGCTCCCCCTCCCTCCGCCGTCCGCTTTTCCTCTCCGTCGCGATCATCAAGCTCTCCGCCGTCCTGCTCTGGTCCATCGGCCTTCCCTTCGGCCTTTGCCTCGCCCTTTTCCTCACCGGCGGGGCCCTCGTCCTCCACCAGCTCTTCGCGCCTGGATCCGGGGAACTCGTCCGCGTCTTCACCCGCTTCGCCCCCGTCTCCGCCGGCGCCCGCGAGGTCTGGCTCACCCTCGACGACGGCCCCGATCCCGAGGACACCCCGAAGATTCTCGACCTCCTCGATCTCCACTGTGCCCGCGCCACCTTTTTCCTCATCGGCGAACGCGCCGCCCGAAACCCGGCCCTAGTATCCGATATCTTCCTACGCGGCCATGAAATCGCCCACCACACCCACACCCACCCCGTCGCCGGTTTTTGGTGCGCCTCCCGGGCCCGCCTCCTCCACGAACTCGATGCCGCTCTCCCCGCCTTGACCCCAAAAATCATTCATCATGAACCGATTATGATAAATAGATTCCGCGCCCCCGTCGGCATCAAAAACCTTTTCCTCGCCCCCGCCCTCGCCGCCCGCCGACTCGCCTGCGTCGGCTGGACGATCCGCAGCGGCGACACCTTCGCCGCCTCCCCCGCCGACGTCGTCGGCCGCGTCGCCCGCCGCCTCCGCCCCGGCTCCATCATCCTCCTCCACGAGGGCCCGCCCCTCCGCCCCTCCGTCCGCGTCCACGCCCTCGCCGCCGTCCTCGCCCTGCTCGACGCCCGTGGCTACCGGACCACCATCCCCTCCGCCGCCCAACTCCGCTAACCCGGTCTCCCCGTGGTGCGGATCAATGTGGCCGCGCTCGTAAGAGCGCGGGGTAACGTGGCCGCGCTCGTAAGAGCGCGGTGTAACGTGGCCGCGCTCGTAAGAGCGTGGTGTAACGTGGCCGCGCTCGTAAGAGCGTGGACGGAGAGCCGGACCTCCGCCCTTTCACGTCCCCCGCCTCCTGCCACCTCCCCCGCAAATCCCAGCTCTTCCAAAACCCGCTCTCAATCCACCACCGTCGCCTCGATCTCGATCTCCAGATCCGCGCGACAGATGTCCGCCAGCAGCCACGTCACCCGATCCCC
>JBBRHC010000513.1:0-1548 GCA_038223295.1 Opitutales bacterium | reverse complement strand
CGCCACGAGGACCCCCTCGAGCTCGTCAACACCCTCGGCCCCGTCCTCGTCCACACCCACGTCGAGATGTTTGAGGACACCCTCTGCAAACTCCTCGCCAACGCCCGCGACAGCTACGGCGAGATCTTCGAGAGCACCCGCCCCATCGCCATCCAAGCCAGCCTCCTCGACTCCACCGGCCTCGAAAGCCGCGTGCTCTGCCTCCGCATCGAGGACCGGGGCCGCGGCATCGACCCCCAGTTCCGCGACCACATGTTCGAGCCGTTCATCAGCAGCAAAAACACCGTCGGCGTCGGCATGGGCCTGACCGTCGCCCGCCACGCCCTCCGCAACATGGGCGGCGACCTCCTCGTCGAGGATCGCCCCGGCGGCGGCGCCGTCGCCATCCTCAGCCACCCCCTCGAACGCCGCCGCCGCGCCCCCGCCGGCTAGTCCTTCCGCCGGCAGGGCGGAACCCCTGGCACCGCCGCGAATCTCCCGCCGCCCCCGTCTCCCGTCCTTCCGTGCCTCGTCATTCGGATTTCTTCCTTCGGACTTCTCCCGCTCCATGTCCCTCCACATCGCCTTCCTCGGCGCCGGCCGCATGGCCTCCGCCATCCTCGACGGCCTTGTCTCCCAAAACGTCTGCGCCCCCCCCGCCATCGCCATCCTCGGCGGCACCGGCCCCACCGCCGCCGCCCTCGCCTCCCGCACCGGCGCGCGCCTCGCCTCCGACCTGCCAGACCTCCTCGCCCCCGCCGACCTCGTCGTCATCGCCTTTAAACCCCAACACCTCGCCGCCGCCGACCCCCGCCTCGCCGAGCTCACCCGCGGCAAACTCGTCCTCTCCATCCTCGCCGCCAAGACCCTCGCCCGCCTCGCCCGCGCCTTCCCCCGCGCCCGCAATATCGTCCGCACCATGCCCAACACCCCCGCCGCCATCGGCGCCGGCATCACCGGCTGGGCCGCCCTTCATCCGCTCTCCGCCCCCGACCGCGCCACCGTCGTCGCCGTCCTCCGCGCCCTCGGCCGCGAAATCGAACTCCCAGAAAACCAGATCGACGCCCTCATGGCCGTCAGCGGCTGCGGCCCCGCCTTCGTCTTCGAGTTCACCGCCGCCCTCCGCGAGGCCGGCGTCGCCTGCGGCCTCGCCCCCACCACCGCCGACCTCCTCGCCCGCGAGACCGTCATCGGCGCCGCCAAGCTCATGGCGCATACCGGCACCGAGCCCGAAGAACTGCGCAACCAAGTCACCTCGCCCAAAGGCACCACCCACGCCGGCCTGCAAATAATGGCCGCACGCGATTTTCGCGGCCTGCTCCGCGACACCGCCCTCGCCAGCAAAGCCCGCTCCGCCGAACTCTCCGCCCAAGAGTAGCCCCCGCCCCCGTCTCCGCCCATGGCCCGTTTCGTAAGAAACGGGTTCCGTCCCGCCCCCGCCCCCGTCCCCGTCCCCAACTTCTAATTCTAGCTGCCGCCTCCCGCATCCTGGCCCCCGACCCCTCCTTCCCCCGCATCTCCCAGTTCCCACCCCGGCTGGATTTCCAGCCCCGCCCCGCCCGCCCCCAG
>JBBRHC010000512.1:0-1553 GCA_038223295.1 Opitutales bacterium | reverse complement strand
GGAAGATGAGGACGTTGGCGCGGCCGGCGACGGAGCTGTTGACCTTCTTGGTCTGGGCGACGAAGGCGTCGAGGGCGGCGTCCACCTGGAGTTCGCCGTCTATCTCGATGTCGAGGAGAAGGGATTTGGCCTTGGCGCGGGCGAGCCCGGTGGCGTGGCGGACTTTGACGAGGGCGGGGTGGTTGGAGGCGCTTTTGGAGGCGTAGCTGAGCATGGCGACGCGCGGGGTCTCGTTGGTGAGGTGGCGCGCGATCTGGGCGGTGGAGAGGGCGATGTCGGCGAGCTGCTCGGCGGTGGGATCGGGGATGACGCCGCAGTCGGAAAGGAAGAGGGAGCCGTCGGAGCCGACTTTTTTCTCGTCGAAATCGAGCACCATGAGGGAGGAGGCGTGATCCACGCCGGGGAGGCGGGGGATGATCTGGAAGATGGGGCGGAGGGCGCTGGCGGCGGAGATGGTGCCGCCGGAGACGAGGGCGTCGGCTTGGCCTGTGGCGACCATCATGGTGCCGAAGTAGCCGGTGTCCTTGAGGGCCTCGGCGGCTTCGGCGGATTTGATGCCCTTGATGCGGCGGAGCTGTTCGAGCTGGGTGACGAAGGCGGGGAAATCCTCGCTGCGGGCGGGCTCGATGAGGCGCATGCCCTGGAGGTTGATGTCGAGCTTGGTGGCGGCGTCCTTGATGGCGGCGCGGTCGCCGAGGAGGATGGGGACTCCCATGCGGCGGGTGACCCACTGGCGGGCGGCTTGGAGGATGCGGGGATCGGCGCCTTCGGCGAAGACGACGCGCTTGGGGTGGCGTTGGAGTTTTTCGGTCAGCTTTGCGATGAGAGGCATAAGATTGGGATGGGCGGAAGGTGGGGAGGGGGCGGGGGTAATACAAGTTTGGAGGGAGGCCCGGGGAAAGGGGCCGGGAGGCGGGAGCGGGAGTCCAGGGGTTGGAATTTTGGCGCTGGAATCCGGGAAGCGGAAGGCGGGGAGCCTCGATCTCAAAGGGCGGTCGCGCCGGGGCCCGCGGACGCCGTTTACGAGCCTGAGCTAGATTGGGCGCGCCCGGAGGATTTGGGCGAGGAGGTGGCGATCATCGCGGGCGCGGGGGAGGACTCGGGAGCGGGCGCGGGCGGTAGGGGGGAAACGGATACGGAGGCCACCGTCTTACGACGGCGGCCACGGAGGAGGCCACGGCGGCCACGGAGGAGGCCGCGGGGGCCACGGAGGAGGCCGCGGCGGGCCGGAGTCAGGCGGCGGGGGCGTGGCCGAAGAGGCCGCGTTTCTTGATGGCGGCGGCGGCGGGGGCGGGAACCATAGTCTCCCAGGTGGAATCGCCGGCGCGGATGCGCTCCAGGACATCGCGCGAAAAGATGCTGAGGATCTCGCGGTCGAACCCGACGATGCATTCGAGGTAGTGGTTCTCGAGGAGATGCTCGTAGAGATTGCGGAGGTGGGTGGCGACCTGGACGTTGCGGGCGTTGATGAGGACGTCGCGGCCGAAGGCCTCGGGAGAGGGCGCGCCGGCCCCGGGGGCCACGGTGGCGTGGTGGCCGGTGGCGAGGTAGCG
>JBBRHC010000511.1:0-1560 GCA_038223295.1 Opitutales bacterium | reverse complement strand
CTTCGCGGGCGCGATCGCCGCTATAACCACCGTTCTGATACTGCGCAACCAGGGCATCTCCTTCTTCTGGTGGTATCCGGCCGGCGCGCTCGTCCAGGTCGCCTTCACCCGCGCCCTCGACCGCATCCTTCTCCCTTCCCGATGATCACTGCTTCCTCACACCTTCCGCTCACCGTTTATCCCGGCCCGGCCTACGACGTCGTCGTCATGGGCGGCGGCGTCTCCGGCGCCATCGCCGCCATCGCCTCCGCGCGCCTAGGCGCACGCACGTTGCTGGTCGAGGAACAGGGGTTTCTCGGCGGTTCGCTCACCTCGATGGGCGTCGGCCCGATGATGAGTTTCCACAACGGCGCGGGCGAACAACTCGTGCTCGGCCTGCCCGAGGAGCTGATCGTGCGCCTCCAGAAACGCGGCGCCAGCCCCGGCCACATCCCCGACACCACCACCTATTGCAGCACCGTCACTCCCTTCGACAGCGAGGAGCTCAAGATCGAACTCGAAACCATGCTCGCCGAGGCGGGCGGCCAAATCCTCTACCACACCCAGCTCGCCGCCGTGCAGCGCGAGGGCGGCCGCATCGCCAGTCTGATCGTCTGCAACAAGGCGGGCCTCACCGCGATCACCGCGCGCACGTTCATTGATGCGACCGGCGACGGCGACCTCTCCAGCCGCGCGGGCGCGGCGTTCCACGTGGGCCGCTCGGGCGATAACGCCGCGCAGCCCATGACCATGAACCTCAAGCTGGGGAACGTGGACACCGCCGCCATCCGCGCCTACGCGCTGGCCAACCCCGACGATTTCGAGTGGGCGCACGGGGTCGAGAACGCCCTCGCCCGCCTCGCGGTTTCGCCGCGCATCAGCCTCTGCGGTTTCCTGAAAGAATGGAGCGCCGCCCGCGAGCGCGGCGAAGTGGACGTGCCGCGCGACAACGTCCTGTTTTTTGAAACCGCCACGCCGGGCGTCGTCATCGTCAACACCTCGCGCGTGCAGGGCCTCGACGCGACCAACCCCTTCGAGCTCAGCCGCGCCGAGACCATCGGCCGTCGTCAATGCACGCAGATCTTCGCGTTTCTCCGCGCGCGTTGCCCCGGATTCGCCAACGCCATCCGCATGGATACCGCGCCGAAGATCGGGGTGCGTGAATCCCGCCACATCGAGGGACTCCACCGCATCACCGCCGACGATCTCCTCCACGAACGCGCCTTCCCCGATCCCATCGCGCTCGGCGGCTATCCCATAGACATCCATTCGCCGAACGGCGTGCAAACCGACTCCGTCCACCTGCGCCCCAACATCTCCTACCAGATCCCCCTTCGCAGCCTGCTCGTGGCCGAGCCGACCAACCTCGTGGTGGTCGGCCGCTGCATCAGCGCGACGCACGAGGCCGCGGCCGCCTTCCGCGTCACGCCCATCGCCATGGCCATCGGCCAGGCCGGCGGCGTCACCGCCGCCCTCGCCGCCCGCGCCCCTGAAGGCACGACGGTCGCCGTCCCCTACCCCGAGGTACGGCAGGCCCTGCTCGCTCAGGGTGCCCGGCTGCCCCAACTCTCGCTCACGTCA
>JBBRHC010000510.1:0-1568 GCA_038223295.1 Opitutales bacterium | reverse complement strand
TCGCCGCCAACATCGATGACCAAGGTCGCATCGACCTCGACGCGATATTCGCCAAACCGATCTATAGCCGCCTCACCGGTCGCTTCGATGAAATCAACAAGCTCTTTGAAGGTCGCCTGCGGGATGTCTTTAGTCAGCTTTCCGGCCACGCCCGTCGAGCAGCCTAATCCGGCCCGATTGCCACTTCTGTCCACCATGCACCAAATCCCCGACTCCCGCTGGGCGGCCATCAAACTCTTCGCCATGGACGTCGATGGCATCCTCACCGATGGCACCGTCCACATCTCCTCCGACGGCACCGAGACCAAGCAGTTCTCCATTCTCGACGGCATGGGCCTCGTCCGCCTCCGCAAACACGGCATCGTCACCGCCTGGATCAGCGGCCGCCCCTCCGGCGCCACCACCGCCCGCGCCACCGAACTCAAGATCCCCCACCTCGTCCAAGGCCGCATCGACAAGCTCGACGCCCTCCAAGAACTCGCGGCCGAGCTCGACCTCGGCCATGACCAGATCGTTTACATGGGCGACGACGATATCGACGCCCCCGCCATCCAGTGGGCCGGCGTCGGCGTCGCTGTCCCCGATGCCATGCCCGCCGCGCTCGCCGCCGCCGATTACCTCACCGCCCGCGCCGCCGGTCGCGGAGCGGTGCGCGAAATCTGCGAACATATCCTCCGCGCCCAAGGTCACAGCGACTACCACCTCTGAAGCCGCCCGCCCCTTGCCTTCTCTCCCTCCCAGCCTCGCCTCCGCCCCGTCCGCTCGCCTCCCGTTCGTCCTCGTCGCATTGGTCGTGGGTCACGGCCGATTGATCGTCCCCGTGGCCCGCTCCGCGCCCCAGGCCACCGCCACCGCCCCGATCAAAAACCTCCGCCTCCCGACATTTACCGACGCCGGCCACCGCCACACCATTCTCCGCGCCGCCGAGGCCCGTCTCCCCGATCCCGCCCGCATCGACGTCGTCGAGATGGAGCTGACCCTGTTCACCGGCCTGCCCGACGAACAGATCGACGTCATGCTCGCCGCCCCTTCGGCCGCTTTCGTCCCGGAAAAACTCTTCGTCAGCGGCGACGAAACCGTGCGCCTCGAACGCACCGATCTAACCGTCACCGGCGCCCATTGGAGCTACGACCACGGCGCGAAAAAAATCCTCATCAACCGCGACGCCCACGTCATCATGCGCGCCGCTTTAGGCGACATCCTCAAATGATCCTCCGCACCCGTTCCCTTCTCCTCGGCCTCGTTCTCTGCCTGGTCGCGCCCCCCGCCCCCGCCGCCGCGCCCACCGTCACTGCCGAGGTGCCCACCGAGCTTCGTTCCGTGAGCCTGGAGATGACGTCCACCGACGACGAGACCACCGCCATCGCCACCACCGACGTCATCCTCACCGGGACGAACCTCCGCATCACCTGCGACCAGCTCACCATCATCGCCACCCGCCTCGGCGACAAAGAGGCCACCATCGGCACGGTCGAAAAATTCAAATACATCCTCGCGACCGGCAACGTCCGCATCATCCAGGGCGACCGCGAGTCCACTTCCCAGCGCGCCGAGGTTTTCCCCCGCGA
>JBBRHC010000509.1:0-1578 GCA_038223295.1 Opitutales bacterium | reverse complement strand
CGAAATCTTCGACGACTGGATGGAACGCTACCAATACATCATCGAACTCGGCCGCAAGCTCCCCCCCTACCCCGACGCCTGGGCCAACGACGCCCATCGCGTCCCCGGCTGCCAGTCCAAGGTCTGGATGGAAGCCGAGCGCCGCGGCGACACCCTCGTCTTCGCCGGCGCCTCCGATGCCGCCATCGTCTCCGGCCTCGTCGCCCTCCTCCTGCGCGTCTATTCCGGCCGCACCCCCGCCGAAATCCTCGCCACCGACCCCGTTTTCCTGAAAGACCTCGGCCTCATCGAAGCCCTCTCCACCAACCGCGGCAACGGCATCGCCTCCATGGCCCGAAAACTGCGCGAACGCGCCGCCGCCGAACCGGATTGACAGCCCCACCCCGCCGGCGCAGCCTCCCCCAATCCGAGGGGCGCCCTATGAGGGGCTGAGATGCCGGTTTTCCCGGCGATCCCTAAGAACCTGATCCGGGTCATGCCGGCGTAGGGACGGGAAACACACCACGAATCGGGTTTTCCGCCAGGCGCCGTCATCCCTCACCAACTGGGGAACGCGCCAATGAACGTCACCACCAAACCCGCCAACGTCACCACCGGCCCTGTCGCCGGCTCCCGCAAAATCCACTCCAGCCCGCCCTGCCGGCCCGACATCACGGTCCCCTTCCGCGAAATCGACCTCCACCCCACCGCCGGTGAACCCCCCTTCCGCATCTACGACACCTCCCGCCCCTACACCGACCCCGCCATCACCATCGACCTCGCCGCCGGCCAGCCCACTCCGCGCGCCCCCTGGCTCGCCCGACGCCACCTCGCGCCGATCGCCCCGCGCGAAGTCAAGCCCGAGGACAACGGCTTCGCCGGCACACCCCAAGGCGGCGGCGACCGCCTCGTCCCCGCCTGCCCCGCCGAACGCATCGTCCTGGCCGGCGCCGACCACCACCCCGTCACCCAACTCGAATTCGCCCGCGCCGGCATCATCACCGAGGAAATGATCTACGTCGCCCACCGCGAAAACCTCGGCCGCGCCGAAGCACTCGCCACCGCCGAGGCCACCATCGCCGACGGCGAAAGCTTCGGCGCCGAGATCCCGGCCTTCGTCACGCCCGAATTCGTCCGCAGCGAGATCGCCCGCGGTCGCGCCATCATCCCGGCCAACATCAACCACCCGGAGCTCGAGCCGGTCATCATCGGCCGCAACTTCCTGGTCAAGATCAACGCCAACATCGGCAACTCCGCCGTCACCTCCTCGGCGGCCGAGGAAGTCGAAAAACTCGTCTGGGCCATCCGCTGGGGCGGCGACACCGTCATGGACCTCTCCACCGGCCGCAACATCCACAACATCCGCAGCTGGATCATGCGCAACTCACCGGTCCCCATCGGCACCGTGCCGATCTACCAGGCCCTCGAGAAAGTCGGCGGCGACGCGGACAAGCTCGACTGGGAGTGCTTCAAGGACACGCTGATCGAGCAGGCCGAGCAGGGCGTCGACTATTTCACCATTCACGCCGGTGTCCGCCTCGCCTACGTGCCGCTCACCGCCAACCGCGTCACCGGCATCGTCTCGCGCGGCGGCTCGAT
>JBBRHC010000508.1:0-1584 GCA_038223295.1 Opitutales bacterium | reverse complement strand
GCCGGCGGCGAGCGGCGGGGTGTGGGCGTGGCCGTCCTTGACGATGAAGAGCGTGGTGCCGGAGCCTTCGAGCACCTGGCCGGCGGGGGTGACGAAGAGGGCCTCGTCGTAGCCGGCGTCCCGGGCGGATTGGCGGGCGAGGCGGTTTTCGAGGTAGTTGAGGGTTTTGTGTCCGGCGAGGCGGCCGTCGCGTTCGCCCTGGCGGTAGGTTTGTACGCGGAAGCCGCGCAGGTAGTCGGGCGCTGAATACGGGAGGGTGCGGGCGGTGATGAGTTCGGCGGTGCGGGCGAGTTCACGGTAGCGCACGATCTTGACGGCGGCGGCGGGCAGGCGGACGGCTGCGAGAAGGCGCGTGACGCGGGCGGCGAGCTCGTCGGCGGGCGGCGGCGGGGACAGGTCGAGCGCGGCGCAGGAGGCGACGAGGCGGGCGTGGTGGGCGGCGAAATGGAGGGGAAGGCCCTGGTGGGCGCGCACGGTCTCGAAGACGCCGTGGCCGAAGAGGAAACCGTCGCAGAGGGCGGAGACCCGGGCCTGGCCGGCGGGGAGGAGTTGGCCGTCGAGAAGGACTTGGGGGGCGATGGACATGCGGGGTGGGGCTAGGGGCGAGGGGCGAAGGGCGAGGGGGGACGGTACGGCGAGGGGCCTGTGGCGAGCGGGGAGGGACGAAGGGGGGTGGCGAGGGGTCAGGCGGGGCCTAGGGCGGCGTGGAGGGCGCGGCCTTTGTGCAGGGTTTCCTCGTATTCGGAGGCGGGGTCGCTGTCCCAGGTGATGCCGCCGCCGACGTGGTAACTGGCCTGGCCGGCGGCGCAGGTGATGGTGCGGATGGCGATGGCGAGGTCGGCGTCGCCATCGTAGCCGAGGTAACCGAGCGCGCCGGTATAGGCGTGGCGGCGGGCGGGCTCGAGCTCGGCGATGATCTGCATGGCGCGTATCTTGGGCGCGCCGGTGATGCTGCCGCCGGGATGGAGGGCGCGGAGGGCGTCGAAACGGTCGAGCCCGGGGGCGAGTTCTCCGCGCACGGTGGCGACGAGGTGGTGGACGGTGGCGTAGGTCTCGAGGTCGTGGCGGGCGGCGACATGGACGCTGCCGGGCACGGCGACGCGGCCGAGGTCGTTGCGGGCGAGGTCGACGATCATGAGGAGCTCGGCATGGTCCTTGGCGCTGGCGAGCAGACGGGCGCGGTGGGCGGCGTCGGCGACGGGGTCGGCCAGGCGGGCGATGGTGCCCTTGATGGGGCGGGTTTCGAGGGTGCGGCCTGAGACGCGGAGCAGCCGTTCCGGAGTGCTGGAGACAAGTTGGAAATCGCCAAAATCGAGAAAGGCGGCGTGGGGTGCAGGGTTGAGCGCGCGGAGGCGCGCGTAGAGGGCGGCGGCGGACCCGTGGAAGGGAGCGGTGAAACGGTGGGCGAAGTTCACCTGGTAGGTGTCGCCGGCGGCGATGTAGGCGCGGATGCGGGCGATGGCGTCGGCGTAGGCGGCCGGGGTAAGATCGGGAAGCGGGGAGTGGGGAGACGGAAGCGGGGAGGCAGGCGTTGGGAGCGAGGGGCCGGAAGTGATGCGTTCGGAGGCGGGGGGCGCGGGGGGC
>JBBRHC010000507.1:0-1589 GCA_038223295.1 Opitutales bacterium | reverse complement strand
AGGCGGGGAGGGCGCGGCCGGGGGTGTTGGCGTCGTCGGAGAAGGCGTTGTCGCCGAAGGTGCCGAGGAGGGCGAGCTTCAGGTCTTCGCCTTGGGAATAGGCGAGGCCGGTGCGGACGATGTGGTCGGGGGCGAATTGGGGGGCGTTGCCGACGCGGGTGGGGTCGGAATCTTCGACGATCTCGGCGTCGATGACGGTGAGGTTGACGAAGAGGTCGAGACGTCGTGCGCCGTCGCCATCGCCGTCAAGAAGTCGGAGGAGGTCGTAGGAGACGGCGGCCTCGGCGCCGCGATGCTCGATGCGGCCGATGTTGCGGATGGGGTCGCCCGGGGTGCCGGCGCCGCCAACCTTGTCGGTGAACTCCAGGTAGAAGAGGCTGGCGTCAAGGACGAGGCCGGGGGCGGGCTGGGAGCGGACGCCGATGTCGGTCTGCCAGGATTCGCCGGCGGCGAGGTCGGAGGCGACGAGGTTGATGGTGCTGTTGGGGACGGCCTCGGTGAAGATGACGGGGCGGAAGGATTCGGAGAAGTTGGCGTAGAGCTGGGTGGAGCGGGGCAGGTCGTAGGCTAGGCCGAGGCCGAGGAGGGGGATGATGTCGTCGTCGGCGGCGGAGCGGCGGTTGGAGGCGGTGAGGGGGCTGAGGGTGGGGGGTCCGGTGGTGGCGTTGAAGAAATCGGTGGAGACGGTCTGGCGGAAAGTCTCGACGCGGATGCCGGGGGTAATGGAGAGGTCGCCGAGGCGGAAGAGGTTTTCGGCGAAGACGGGGGCGTAGAAAACGTCGCGCGAGGAATCGAGGGAGACGAAATTCGTGCCGGTCACACGATTGCGGCGCGAGTCGATGCGCGGGGAGTCGGAGTGGTAGAGCTGGATGCCGGTGGTGAAGGTGTGGCGGCTATCGGCGCCCCAGTCGCGACGGTAGCGGGCGTCGATGCCGAGGGTAGTGAACTCCTGGGTCTCGTCGGTGAAGGTGTTTTGCGCGGCGCCGGTGGCGACGAGGTCGAAGGGGGCGGGCGCGGCGCCGAAACCGCCGCCGCGCTGGCGCTGGCTGGAGCGGGTGTAGTCAACGGCCCAGGCGCTGACGGTGAAAAGGCCGTGGGCGAAGGCGCGTTCCCAGGTCAGGGTGACGGCGTCCCGGTCGAGCTGGAAACGGTCGAAGAGGCGCGTGGAGGAGTCGGTCCCGGCGGCGAAGGCGGCCTGGCCGAGGCCGCCGGGCTCGCCGTGCTCCTCCCGGTAGCTTTCGAGGGTGAGGAACCAGCGGCCCGGGCCGGTGGCGTCGAGGGCGAGGGTGAGGCTGAAGGCATCGAGCGCGATGTCGCTGTTGGCGGCGCGAAAGCCGTCGGTCTCGCGGCCGTTGTAGTAAAAATAGTAGCTCAGGCGATCCGTGGTGCCGTCGAGGTAGGAGAAGGTGTTCCAGGTGTTGTCCTCGCCGAAGGTGTTTTCGGTGCCGCCGCCGAGGGAACGGTCGGTGCGGGGGCGGTGGGTCACAAAGTTGAGCGCGCCACCGGGCTGGGGGCCATACTGCAGGGCGGAGCCGCCGTGGACGAACTCGAGTCGGTCCACCGTCTGGAGCGGCGGGACGTAGTAGGCC
>JBBRHC010000506.1:0-1602 GCA_038223295.1 Opitutales bacterium | reverse complement strand
AGCGGCCGGCCGGGCACGCGGATCTCGGCGGGGGGGGGCGCGGGGGCGGTGGCGGCGGGGTCGGCGGGGCGGACGGAATTTTGGCCGAGGTTGGCGGCGTGGGTCTGGATGACGAGTTCGCAGGGTTCCGGGGTGACGGCGCAGGCGTGGAGGGAAACGGCGGAATCGAGCTGGTTGAGGGCGAGGTTGTGGCGCACGCGGGCGAGCATCTCGGGGCCGGGCTCGACGGAGAGGACGCGCAGGCCGGGGCGGCGGAGGGAGAGGGCCCAGAAGGTGTAGAAGCCGGCGTTCGTGCCGACGTCGAGGAAGACGGCGCCGGGCGGGAGGGCGGCGGCGAGGGCGGCGCGTTCGGCGGAGTTGTGGAACTTGGCCATGGTGAGCCAGCGTTGTTCGGTGAGGTTGCCGCGGGTGGCGAGGCGTAGCCGGAGACCCCAGACCTCGCGGTCGAAGACGGGCTGGTCGCTTTTTTTGACCGGCTTGCGCAGAAGGAAGGCGAGGCGTTTGCCGAAGGCGTTGGCGGGGAGGCGGTCGATGAGGGCGAGGCAGAAGGCGGCGAGGCCGCGCGGCGCGTAGGTGCCCCAGGGCGAGGTGGTGTCGAAGGCCATGCTTGTGGCGCAACCAAGGCGTGAGGGGCGGGGAGGGGCGAGATTGAAAACTGGAGGCGGGAGGAGGCGATATGCGCTTTGCGTTCCGGGTGAAACCGGATGCCGATGCGGTCGCTTTTTGCGATGACGAGAACGGTCGAGGAAAACGAGCCCGGGGTGCAGACGGACGCGCGCGCGTGGCAGCGCGGGTGGCTGCGCGTGGGCATCGGCGTGGCGGTGGCGGCGCAGGCGATGGTGTTCTCGCTGGCGGTCAACATCACGCCGGCCGAGGGCGCGGCGTATTGGCTGGTGCATGGCGGGCTGCTGGCGAGCGCGCTGGCCGTATTGGTTTTTCTAGGACGGGACTTGGTGGGCGAGGCGTGGGCGGCGCTGCGGGCGCGGCGGGTGACGATAGACCTGTTGTTTTTGGCGACCTTGCTGGGGGCCTTGGGCGGGTCGGTGACAAGCTCGGTGACGGGGGCGGGCTCGGTTTACTACGAAGTCGTGGCGGTGCTGGTCGTGGTGCACACGCTGGGCAAGATGGCGGGGGCGCGGAGCCGGGCGGCGGCCTTGGGGGCGGCGGACGCGGTGGCGGAGAAATTCGAGCGATGCACGGTGCGGCGGGCGGACGGGCGCGTGGAGGGGCGGGCGGGCGGCGGTTGGACGAAGTGTTGCGGGCGGTGGCGGCGGCGCGGCTGGCCCCGTCGCGGTTGCAGGAGCAGGCGGACAAGTTGATGCGGTGGTTTTTGCCGGTGGTGGCCGGAGTGAGCGCGGGGACCTTTGCGGGGTGGATGGCGGGGGGCGCGGGGTGGGAGCGGGCGTTGTTTAACGCGATGGCGGTGTTGTTGGTGGCGTGTCCGTGCGCGATGGGGCTGGCGACGCCGGTGGCGGTATGGGGCGGGTTGGCGCGGTTGGCGAAGGGCGGGATCGTGGCTCGGAGCGGAGATTTTTTGGAGGTGTTGGCGCGGGTGGACACGGTGTGCCTGGACAAGACGGGGACGCTTTCGGAGGAGCGGCT
>JBBRHC010000505.1:0-1547 GCA_038223295.1 Opitutales bacterium | reverse complement strand
GGGATGACGTTGGGAGTGGGGAGCTGGTCGAGCGCGACGGTGTTTCATCGCATCGCGTATCGGGCGGTGCCGGCGGACGTGGAGGCGGATCCTTTCGTGGCGGGAGCGGCGGTGGCGGGCGGGGATGCGGAGGCGAAGTAGCCGGGGCGGGCGGAGGCGGAGAGGACCTAACCGGCGAGGGTGATGCGGCTGGAGCCGCCGGTCTCCCTGGTGATTTTTATCTGGGCGGGGATGCGCTCCCGCATGGCGGGGACGTGGGAGATGACGCCGATGGTTTTGCCCCGGGCCTGGAGGTTTTCGAGGGCGGAAAGGGCGACTTCGAGGGTGTCGGGGTCGAGGCTGCCGAAACCCTCGTCGATGAAGAGGGACTCGATGCTGGCGCGGCCGCTGGCGAGCTCGGAGAGGCCGAGGGCGAGCGCGAGACTGGCGAGGAAACTTTCGCCGCCGGAGAGGCTGCGCATGGGGCGGGTGACATCGGCCTGGTAGTGGTCGATGATCTCGAGCTCGAGGTCCTCCGCCTCGCCGTCGGCGGCGCGGCGGATGGAGTAGCGCGGGTTGAGCTGGGCGAGGTGGCGGTTGGCGAGGACGGTGAGGCGTTGGAGGGTGAGGCCTTGGGCGAAGCGGGCGAAGAGGGAGCCGTCGGCGGAGCCGATGAGGGCGCGGAGGCGGTCCCAGCGAACGTAGTCGCGGTGGGCGGCGGCGAGCTGGTCGGCGAAGGCGGCCTGGCGCAGGCGCTGGGCGTCGTCGTTTTTCAGGGCGGCGCGCAACTCGCCGAGCCGACCTTCGAGGGTGGCGCGTTCGGCTTCGTGGCCGGTGTGTCCGGCTTCGAGCGCGGGGAGTTGCGCGGCGTCGGGAGCGGCGTCGGGTGGGAACGTGGCTCGGCGGGCGGCGAGGGTGGCGGCGCGGGTGGCGAGCGCGATGTGGAGGGAGGCGAGGGCCTGGCGGCGCTGGGCGAGGGTGGCGGCCTCCTCGGGGGGGAGGAGGGCGGCGCGGAGGGCGGGCGCGTCGGCGAAACCGGCGGCGGTGGCGGCGGCGAGCAGGCGGGCGGCGAGGGCTTGGTGCTCGGTGGCGCGGGCGGCGAGGGCGTGGGTGAGGCGGTCGTGGTCCTGGAGGGCGGAGGCGTGGGCGCGGTGCAGGGTCTCGGCGGCGGCGTGGGTGGAGTCGGCGAGGTCGCGGGCGCGGACGCGGGCCAGCTCGGCCTCGCGTTGGGCGTCGGCGACGAGGCGGTCGCCGAAGCGGGCGCGGCGGGTGGCGACGCGGGAATCCAAGTCGGCCTGGGCGGCGGTGCGCCGGAGGGCGGCCTCGGCGAGGAGGGCGGTGGCGGCGACGTGTTGGGCGGCGAGGGAGGCGCAGGCGGCGCGTTGGGCGTCGAGCCGGGTGTGGAGGGTGTGGGCGGTCTGGTCTTGGGCGACGTAGGCGTCGGCGCGGGTCTTGAGGGTTTGGAGGAGGGCGGGGGCGGCGGACAGGTCGGGGGAGGAAGGGGCGGGAGAGAAAGGGGCGAGGAGGGCGTGGAAGGCGGCGTGTTCGGCGGTGGCGGCGCGGAGGCG
>JBBRHC010000504.1:0-1612 GCA_038223295.1 Opitutales bacterium | reverse complement strand
CGGGCGAGCCCTTCCTCGATCAGCGCACGATGGCCATCATGGAAGGGCTGGTAGCGGCCGATGAAGAGGGCCGTGGGCTTCCTGGGATCGAAGACCGGCCGCATCTGGCGGATGATGCGCTCGACCCAAAAGTCGGGTGTGCCTTCAGCTTCGACGCGGAAGTCGAAGCGCTCGGGGGGCACGAACATCCGGTTGGTGTCTTCGAAGCGGCCCGCCGTAATGCGGTCAACCCACACGACGAAAGCGTCGCCGAAAGCCGTACGAGTTTCCGGCGTGGGGCAGATGAAGTCGCCGATGGCAAAGCCGCCGGAACGCACGACCAGATCGCACAGAAAGCCCATTCGCCGCGCCTGCTCGAGCCGGTCTTCGAGGCTGAACCCCAGATCCTTGTTCACATTGGCTCGCACTTCGTCGTTGTTGAAGTGGACGGCGTTCAACCGGGCGGCGAGCACCTGGCAGAGCGTCGTCTTACCCGAGCCGGGCAAGCCCATGACGAGTATCTTGCGGTTCACGCGCTTCTCCCCACACTTTGCGGCCATTGGTCTCGTCCGGCGCCGGAACTGTCAAGTTGCGACCCCCATAGCACGCTTTTGTGGACACCCGTCGCTCGTTGGAGACACATGGATTTATCGGAGTTGCCCTTCGATGCAGGGGCTCCCTTGGCCTGCCAATCCCCCCCTTGTGAACGGCTCGCGGGTTCCGGTGCCCAGGGGGAGAGCAGCGTCTCCGGTTCGCACAGCGCCAGGGAAATGTCGGCGATACCGCCGCGAAGCGGATCAGGAACCGAGGGTGAAGCTGGGCGGCGGCACGATCTGTGACGGCGCTTCCGGGCGGAGCTTCAGCCGGATGTCGCCGGTGCCGCCGCGCAGCAGCAAATCGATAACTTCAGCCGCCGCGGCTTCGAGCGTCATCATGTTGGCGGGGTCGGCGCCGAGTTCGGCCGGTACGAGCTGGGTGGCGATGCCGCCGGGGCAGAAAGCGTTGATGCGGACGGGGCTGCCGGTGAGGGCCAACTTCGGACGAGGCCGATGACGGCGTGCTTGGTCATTGCGTAAATCGGGTCGAAGGGAATGGGAACGAGGCCGGCGGCGGAACTGGTGACCGTGATGCACGACCCGCCGTCTGCGGCCATCAGCGGCAGCATCGCCTGGATGCCGAGGAAGACGCCGTCCATGTTGACGCCGACAACGGCGCGGTAGCGTTCGTAGGAGACGGCGCCGATGCGGGCGTTCTGCAGACTTTCGCCCAGGCGCGCGGTCATGATGCCGGCATTGAGGTGGAGATAGTCGACCGGACCGACTACGTCCGCGATGGCCGCCCAGCCGGCGGGATCGGCCACGTCGCAGAGCAGGAATTGCGTTGCAGCGGGCGGCCGAAAAGCAGGCGCAACGTGAGGGCAAGCCGCAATATTTACCTCTCGTTCACCATACAAAACTAGCGTGGCCGTGGGTTTGGCGAGGCGGCATCGCATGTTGAAGGGCTTCCTCTGGTCCATGGGGCGCTGCGCCACGAAGGCGGTAGCCGAGACCATTTCGGCCGCCACCGACGCCGAGGCGACGAGCTGGGTCGATACCGCGAAGATCATGGAGGCGCCGTGCTACCATCTTCAGTT
>JBBRHC010000503.1:0-1613 GCA_038223295.1 Opitutales bacterium | reverse complement strand
GGTCCAGTTGACGACGGCGAGGTTGCGCGCCGGTTTCGCCCCACCCGCCACCTGGCGGCGAACCGCGAGCACCGCTTCGAGGCTCGCCAGCACACCATAGGCGCCGTCGTATTTTCCGCCGGAGGGCTGGCTGTCGAGGTGCGAGCCGGTGAGCACCAGCGGCGCCCCCGGCCCCGCGAGTTCGGCCACGCCGTAGATGTTGCCCACCGCATCGATCGAGACCTGCAGCGCCTCCGAGCGGAGTTTCGCCACGAACCAGTCGCGGGCCTGCCCGTCTTCCGCGCTCGCTGACAAGCGGCATACGCCGCCGCCGGCGGTCGCTCCGATGCGGCCCATTTCGTCGAGGTGTTGCAGCAGTTGTTCGGCGTTGATCATGCAAGAGTTCCTGGTTCGGGGGCGAAGCCGGCGTCGCCGGCGAAGTGACATCGGACAAAACGGCCCTCGACCGCGCGCAGGGCCGGGGCCTCGGCGGCGCAGCGCTCCTGCGCGTAGGGACAACGCGTGCGGAAGCGGCAGCCGCTGGGCGGATCCACCGGACTGGGCACGTCTCCCGTGAGGATGATGCGTGTCTTTTTCGCGGCGGCGTCGGGATCCGCGACCGGCGCGGCGGAGAACAGCGCCTGCGAATAGGGATGCAGGCGTTTGCCGCGCAACGCGCGTGCGTCGGCGAGCTCGACCACCTGCCCGAGGTACATCACCGCGACGCGGTCCGAAATGTGCCCGACCAGCGCGAGGTTGTGCGAGATGAAAAGGTACGCCATGCCCAGCGAACGCTGCAGGCGCTTCAGGAGGTTCACGACCTGCGCCTGGATCGATACGTCGAGCGAGGACACGGGTTCGTCGCAGATCACGACCGACGGGCTCACCGCGATCGCGCGCGCGATCGCCACGCGCTGGCGCTGGCCGCCGGACAGCTCGTGGGGATGGCGGTCCATGAACTCGGCGCCGAGGCCGACGGTTTCCAGCAGCTCGGCCACGCGGGCGCGCCGCGCCTCGCGAGCCAGCCGCTCGTGGAGCCGGATCGGATCGCCGACGATGGAGCCGATCGACCAGCGCGGATTGAGGCTCGCGTACGGGTCCTGGAAGACGATCTGCATCGTGCGCCGCAGCCCCCGCAGCTGCCCGCGCGAGAGGTGGGTGATGTCGCGGCCCGCGAGCACGATGCGCCCGGACGTGGGCTCCTCGAGGCGCATCAGGCAGCGCGCTAGGGTGGACTTGCCGCAGCCCGATTCGCCAACCACGGCGAGAGTCTCGCCCGCGGCGAGCGCAAACGACACTCCGTCGAGGGCATGGACGTGCCGGGGTGGAGCGAAGAAACCGCCGCGCACCGGGTAATGCTTCACGAGCTCGACGGCCTCGAGCACCGCGGGGACGGCGGGATTCGCGGCGACGGCGTTCATTCGCGCTCCCCGTGCGCCACGAAACGGGCGACCGGACGCCGCGCAGCGAGCTCGAACAGCTCTGGCGCCTTCTCGCGGCAGTGCGCGATCGCTCGCGCGCAACGTGGAGCGAAGCTGCAGCCGCGCGGCATGTCGAAAGGCGAGGGCACGGTGCCGGGGATCTCCCGCAGGAGGTTGCCGTCGCCCTCCTCCCACTGCGCTGCCTCGAGCAGC
>JBBRHC010000502.1:0-1620 GCA_038223295.1 Opitutales bacterium | reverse complement strand
CGATCTGGCGCAACCTGCCGGGCATCTGCTCGTTCGTTCACCCGCTCGATGCACTATTCAGTGCACCTCGAGGATTCACGAACGACCATCTGCTCCAGCATCTTGCGCCATCTCATCGGCTCCAACTCCGCTTTTCGGGTTGAATGGCGCGCGCGCGTCGGTCGCGAGGGCGGCGGCAACAAAGGGGAGGTCGCGTCCAGTCGGGTCTATAAAAATCTATAGATGGGAGGTCTCAACGGGAAGATGGATTAAGAACCGACGCGGTTGCCGCGCTTTCTGGAGTGCATCGGTGGGTTAACATTCGCAGGTGGCGAGGCAGCAGGAGAGGTCGTCGAGGAAGAAGCCTTTGGCGCGGAGCTCTTCGAGCGGGGCGGCGTCGAGGTCGAGACGGCCGGCGAGGGCGCGGGCGACGACGGCAAAGCGTTGGCGGAATTTATAGATGAAACAGAAGATGATTTTGTCGTGGCGCACGTGCGGGCCGACAAGGAAGAGGCCGGGGGTGAGGGTGGATTCGTCGTCGGTGGTGAGCAGGGGGAAACCAGTCTCGGGGTCCCAGGCGAAGAGCGGCTCGATCTGGCGTGCGCCGCCGCCTTTGCGGAAGCCGGTGGCGTTGATGGGCGGCTGGGCGGTGCGCCAAGTGCGGCCGTCTTCGGCGGTGATGAGGAAGCCGGGCGTGCTGTCGGTTGCGGAGATCGTCGGTTCGACCCGGGTGATGCGGGCGCCGTCGATGAGTTCGAGGCGGCCGGTGGTGAGGGCGGTTTCGATGCGGCTGCGGGTGTGGGGAGTGAGGATGACGCTGGGGTCGGCTTCGTCGGGGAGAAGCCAGGTGGGGCGCGGGGCGAGCACACGCACGGTGTGGCCGGCCGCGACGAGGTGACAGGCGGCGTCGAGGGCACTTTCAAAGCCGCCGATCACGATGCGCTCCGGACCGTCGAGCGCTGCAAAGGAGGTGACCTCGGCGTAGTGGGAGCAAAGGGACGCACCAATGTAGCGGGAGTGGTCGGGTTGGTGGAACTCGCCGGTGGCCCAGACGACGTGGCGGGCGAGGACGGGGCCGCGTGTGGTGAGAACGTTAAAGAGGCCGTCGGAGCGGCGGGCGAGGGCGGTGACGGCGCAGTTTTCCGCGAGTTGCAGTTTGTGGTGGGCAACAAGGGCGCGGAGGTATTCGGCGTAGTGGGGGCCAGAGGGGTGTTGCTCGCCGAGGAGGTCGGCGGGGGAGGTGGTGGGGGTGATGGCGTTGAGGTCAACCAGGCCGAAGGGGTTGCCGTAGAAGGAGGGCGTGATAAAGCGGGTCTCGGCGGGCCAGCGGTGGAAATTGGCTCCGACTTGCCTGCGTTCGAGCACGCCGACGCGGGGCTGCCCAAGGTGTTGCAGGGTGATGGCGTGGCCCACGCCGGCGGGGCCGGCGCCGACAATGGCGACGTCCAGAATCCGTGAATCTGCGGACATGGTTAGGCCGAAGGAAGTTCGGCGTGCGCTTGCTCAAACCAGCGGGTTACGGCGAGGAGGTGAGCTGAGCCGTGAATTCGACTAAACTCGCGGGAGTGGGTGTCGGCGGGGTCGCGCAGGGCGGCGAGCCGGGCGGCGATGTAGTCGGGCGTGAGGGGCTGGCGGCAGCGC
>JBBRHC010000501.1:0-1637 GCA_038223295.1 Opitutales bacterium | reverse complement strand
CCTGCGTTCCCCGTGCCCGGTTGCCTGCGCGCTGGATCTCATCGGCGACCGCTGGACTCTGTTGGTGATCCGCGACCTGATGTTCGGCCGCTCGCGTTTCAAGGATTTCACCGCATCGGCGGAGGGGATTCCGACGAACATCCTCAGCGAGCGGCTTCAGCGGCTGCTGCGCCATGGCATGGCGGAGCAGGTGCCTGCTGAGTAGGTCGAAGTAACGCTCCCCCGGCACGACGGCGACCCGGAGCAACGCCCCCTCGACCGCGCGGGCCAAGCGATTCACCAAGGTCCAGAGCCGCGTCGCGCCGCCCGCCCGCCCTTCGGCTTCGCCCTCGGTCCAGCGCGAGGCGTACACCTCCGCCTTCTCCACCGGCACGAGCGGCGTCCAGCCTTCGCCGGAAAACAACGCGGTGTAGCGCCGTTGCACCGGCAGCATCGCGCGCAGCCACGAGCGGTCCCGCTCGTGATACGGCACCCACGCGCCCAAGATGTTTCCCAGATCACCATGCCCGATCCGTTCATCCACGCGGTGTGCAACTCGGCGCTGTGGTCAGAGTTCCAGCGCTGCTTCTGATGCTGCATGTGGCGCCGTTCAAACCACTTGTTCCGCAGCACCCCGGGCACCTCGGAATCGTCGAACCACTGCGCCCACGACGCGTGGTGATCGGCCAGCCGTTCCAGCGAAGGCGTGTTTTCGCCTTCGAGAATCACGCCCGGCCGGGTGGCGTCGAGGCCTTCGCGCAACTCGTCCCCGCGCGCCATCGTATCGAGGAAAATGCCGTCCACCTCCAGCTCGCGCACGAACTCGGCGAGCATGTCCGCGTCGGGTTTTTCCTCCCGGCGCGTGTCGCGATCCCAGGGATTGTAGTTGATGTAAACCCGAAGCCCACCCGCGTGAAACGCCCTCACCACTTCGCGCACCCCCGCCAGGCCGCCGGGCATATCGCGGTAAAAATCGAACTGGTTGCTCGGGTCCACGCCGATGCGCGGGTAGGAGTGCCAGAGCACCACGCTGTCGTAGCCGCCAAACTCGCGCCGCCCCTCCTCCAGCACCGCGTCCACCGTGTAGCGGCCGGTCTTCGTGTCGAAGAACAGCTCGTCATACATCATAAGAAAATAACACGCGTAGGACGACGCACCCCAAGCAAACTCCGGCAGGCCGTACAATGTGTCGTCGTAGGCAAGTTCACGCCGCTTCGCCTCGCGCCAGCGCGCGAGCTGCTCCCGGTAGGCCAGCCAAAGCGCGGGGTCGCGCGGCGCGGCGATGATATCCGTCTCCGGATCGAAAACGAAAGCGGCGGCGGGTGCGGCGGGGGCGGGGGCGGATGCGGATACGGCGGCGGATGCGGAGTCGAAGTGCGACGATAGGTTACTCATGGGAACTCCTGAATTTAGCATATCATTGATTGATAATGGCATAGGTTGTGCATGGGTTATATCTTAATTAGCCAAAATCAATATACCTTCTTTGGAGACCATATCGCGCTGGAGTCGATGACGCAGCACGGAGACCGCTTGGTGGAGCTGGACAAGCACATCCAGTGGGCGGGGCTGGTGACGGTGGCTGAGAAGATATGGCGTGCGGGGGCCGACAAGAAAGCGCCCTGCGGTGCGAAGCCGTGGGCTGCGGAGGTGATGGT
>JBBRHC010000500.1:0-1657 GCA_038223295.1 Opitutales bacterium | reverse complement strand
AAACCACCTAGTTCGCCGATGTAGCGGAGGTTTTTCCATAGAGCATCGAAAAGTTCTTGGCGTAGCTCGGCTGAGCCAAGGCTGGCACCGACGCGGTCGACCAAGGCTCTGAGTTCATCCGTATCCACCTGCACGGCCTGGGCTAGGACGACGTTGCGCGGGCGGCCGGTCATGGTGGCCGGATCGAACCCGGCGCGCTGGGTGGCCTCTTTGGCGGTGAAGAGCAGCGAGAGCGTGGCGATCTGGACGGCGCGGGGGTCGATATCGATGCCGCAGAGATTGTGCTCCAAAATCGCAGCGGGGATGTCGCGTTTTTCCGCGACGGAGGGTTCGGCCGGCCAGCCAGGCTGGCCGCTGTGGGCGATCTCTTCCTCATACATGCGATAGAAGAGACCGAAAGCGTATTGGCCGAAGTGGAGCGTGCCGCAGGCCGGGTCGAGAAAGCGGATGTCGCGAACGCGCTTGAACGGCGAGACGGAGCCATCGGCCTCGACGCGGCGGAAGCGGATCTTTTCGCCGGTGCGGGGCACGAGGTAATCGGCGACCGGGAGCATACCGGGTGGGCGCTCGCTGGGCAGCGGCGGTGGTGTTTTGGGGATGAGCGCGGTATCGGGATGCATCTGGCCCCAGAGGCGGCCGAGGGTGTTATCGACGAGGACTTTTACGACCCAGGACGGGGTGTAGAACTGGTTGATGACGGAGAGTTCGTAGGGGCTGCGCGGGGTGCCCTTGTTCTCGGCGCGCACGCGGTCTTTTTCGCCGACGTTGAAGAACTGATAGACCCAGCCGAGGAAGTCGGGGGCCTGGTAGGCGGCAGTGGGCAGGCCGTCGTTGATGAGGCGAAGGGCATTGCTGAGTGCAGCGTAGCTGGGCCAGAGGCAGGCGTAGTCGTGATCGGGGGCGAAGAGAGGGCCGAGGTCGGCGTGGAGCTGGGTAAAGGCAGCGGTGAGACCCTCGCGAACCAGCGTCTCCTCGGCGTCGGCCTCGTATTTGTAGCGGTTGCCACCGGCGGCGCGGAAATCGCGGAGGAAGCGGGAGCGCTCCTGGCCGGGTTGCGGCGTGAGCACCTCGGTGGGCTCGGGGGCGGCGTCGGCGGGTGCGCCGGGGGGGCGGAGGCGGAGGAGCTTGCGGGCCTCCATGACCTTTAGGCCGACGAGGCGGTTGACGAGGGTGTAGGTGAGTTCGCGGACGACGGCATCGAAGCCGCGTTGGGGTGCGTTTTTTCCTTCCGCCTTGGTGTCGTGCTCGATGAGGGCGTCGAGGGCGCGGCGCACCGGCAACTCGGACATGGGGAGTGCGAGTTCGGACTCGGCGGTGTGGCGACCATCGCGGCGGAAGCCGTAACGCTGCAAGGCGGCGGCGAAGTCATCCTCAAGCGAAGCGCGAAGCTGGCCGATCCAGCGGCGGACGGAGTCCTTGTGCTGGTCGGAGAGCGACGGGCCGGCGGAAGGAGGCGTGGGGACGGCTCCGGTCATGGCACGTCGATGGAGTAGCCCTCGCGAATGCGTTTTTTGAGGGAGTCGCCGATTTCGGAGAGAGCGGAGTCCACGTCGCCCTCGGTGGTGAAGCGGCGACCGGCGAGATCGTTGGCGGGATGCCAGGTGAAAGTCTTTTGGTCGGGCTTGGGTGCGGGCGGCGGCGACTTGAGTGCGCGGAG
>JBBRHC010000499.1:0-1695 GCA_038223295.1 Opitutales bacterium | reverse complement strand
GATAAATGAACCCGATGGGCTCAACGACTGGCCCGGCATCACCTGCTTCAGCCTGATTTCACTCGGCGAAACCCTTCGCCTCCATGGCGATACCCTCACGCCCGACGAAAATCGTCTCTGGCGCGAACGCCTCCGCCGCGGCGCCGATTTCCTGCACGGTTTCATGACCCTCGAGATCGGCGATATTAACTACCCCTTCTCCTCCGCCGCCGCGCTCGCCCTCGCCGGCCTCCTGCTCGACGAGCCCCGCCACCTCGCGCGCGCCCGCGAACTCGCGGCCTTCAGCCTCCGGCACTTCACCGCCGGCGACCTCGTCTGGGGCGAAGGCGCACGCGGCCCGGCCGACCTCTCCCCACGCGGCCTGCGCCCCATCGACATCCCTTACAACGTCGACGAATCCCTGCCCAACCTCGCCCTCTACGCCGAGCTCACCCACGACCGCGCCGCGCTCGAGGCCGCCGTCACCTCCCTGCGCGCCCACCTGGCGTGGATGTTGCCCGACGGCGGCTGGGATGCCGGCTGGTGTTCGCGCCTCGCCAAGTGGACCTACTGGGGCAGCCGCACCACCGATGGCTGCGTCGGCGGCTTCGCGCTTCTCCAAAAACACGACTCGCGCTTCGCCGAGGCCGCCCGGCGCAACCTCCGCCTCATGGCGGCCGATACCCACGACGGCCTGCTCCACGGCGGCCCCCACCTCCGCTCGCGCGACCTCCCCGTGTGCAGCCACCTCACCTTCGCCCACGCGCGCGGCCTCGCCATCGCCGTCGACGCCGGCCTGCTCGAATCCCTCACGCCCGTCGCCCTGCCCTCCGACCGCGCCTCCGGCTCGCGCGCCTGGCCCGAGGCCGGCGTCACCCAGATCGCGCATGGGCCTTGGCGAGCGTCCTTCACGGTCAACGACTTGCCCACCACCAGGAAGCGTGGCGGCCATCCCTCGGGCGGCGCCCCGAGCCTGGTCTGGCACACCCGCACCGGCCCCCTGCTCGTCGCGAGCATGAACGACTACATCCGATACGAAGGCGTCAACATGGACGACGCCCGCGCCCTCGCCGACCACGCCGTGCTCACCCTGCGCATCGATGCGCGGCGCGACGGCCACCTCTACTCGAGCCTCTATGACCGAAGCGCGGAAATCACCGTGATGGAATCCGCCGCCACCATCGAAGTCGTCGCTCGGGGTGCGCTCCGCGATGCCGCCGGCCGCGAGCTGCCGGGCGAACCCGCCGGTTTCGAGCTGCGTTACGTGTTCACCGCCGAGTCCTTTATCGTGGACGCCCGCGCCGCCGCCCCCGCCCGCCTGCACGTCCCCGTCGTCTCGCCCGCCGCCGAGCCGCTACGTGCCGCGACCGACCTCGAATACCTTCTGCAAAAACCAGCGGCCAAGGTCCGCGTGCTCACCTCCCGCCCGCCGACCCCGCCGCCGAGCGCGTCGCGGATTTTCAACTACGTCCCCGGCCTGCAAGCCGTGCCCTTCACCCTCGACCTCACGCCCGAAGCCCGGGCCCGCGTCACCGTCAACGTCACCGCCCCCATGGCAGCCGTCCCCACCACACAGGGGTGAGGAGCGTGAAATTCCTTTTCGGAATGTAGGGCGGGGGGCCCGCACACCCCCCGGGCGGCGTGACGGCCATGCCGTGGCGCAACCAAACACCGCCGGGGGCCGGGGGCCCCCCCAAAAACCCACCAGCCCAACCC
>JBBRHC010000498.1:0-1699 GCA_038223295.1 Opitutales bacterium | reverse complement strand
CGGGAGGAAGAGAGGGGGACGGGAACGGGATACGAGGCGGGGGCGGGAGGCGGAGGCGGAAAGGCGATGGGACGGTGGGGGAGAGGGCGGAGGGCTTTCAATTCATTTTGAAATGAAAAGGCGGTGGCGGGGAGGGCGAGGTGGTTGGCGGGTCATGACCAGGCGTTGTTGGCGACGAGGGGGGAGTCGAGGCGGACGAAGATGAGGTCGGTTTGCCAGAGGGCGCGGTCGAGCGGGCGGTGGTTGGGGCCGATGATGTCGTAAACGCGGTAGCCCTTGGCGGCGAAGGCGGCGACGACCTCGGCGAGGAGCGGGACGTCGCCGATGGGGATGAGGGAGACCTCGATGAGGACGACCTCGACGCGGCCGAAGAGGGGGCCGGCGCCGGCGAGGGCCTCGAGCTCGTGGCCTTGGAGGTCGAGCTTGAGGAAGGTGGCGTCGGAGAAGCCGGTCTCGGCGGCGAGGTCTTCGAGGCGGCGGAGGGGGAGATCGACGATGGTCTCGCCGGGGCCGGCCTGGGCGCCGGGTGAGAGGATGCGGCTGTTGGACTCTTGAATGAAGAACCTGACGGTGGCGGGGGCGCGGCCGAGGAGGGCGGGGTATAACTCGGCGTGGCCGAGGGTTTGGCAGATGGAGCGGAGGTGGGGGGCGAGGTGGGGTTGGGGCTCGATAAGGAGGAGGCGGGCGTCGGGGAAAATCTCGCGGGCGAGGGTGGCCCATTCGCCGCGAAAGGCGCCCGCGTCGATGATCTTGGCGGGGGCGAAGCCGGCGCGGCGGAGATTGGCGAGGCGGGCGCGGGTGGTGACGGCTCCGGCGCGGGCGCGGAGTTTTTCTTTCAATTTTGAAGGGAGGAAGCGGAGCATTGGATGGCAGGGAATAGGGGTGGCGGGCGGCGGGGGCGTCAATCCGGGGAACGCAGCCAAGGTGCGCGAGCAGCCGAGGCGGGGGCGTGCGTGGGCTTGCCGAGGGCGGGGGATGGCGCAAACGTGGGCGTTTTTCTCCTGATTCCTGATGTCGTCCGAACCCAATCCCGCCAAGCCGGTCGCCGCGTCCGCGGCGGCGCCTGCGGCGGAGGATGGCGCGCCGGTGGAGTCGGCGGGGTATGGGCGCGAGTTGATCCGGCCGACGTGGGCGCGGCGGGTGAAGTGGCGGGTGGAGACGGGGGCGTATGTGGTTTTGGAGACGGGGCTGGGCTGGTTGCCGATAGGGTGGGTGGCGCGGATCGGGCGGGTGTTGGGCGGGGCGGCGAGGGCGGTGTTGGCCGGGCGGCGGCGGATCGTCGCGCGCAATCTGCGGATCGCGTTTGCGGGAGAGAAGACGGCGGAGGAGCGACGCGAGCTGACGGCGGAGCTTTTCAGGCGCTGCGGGGCGAACATGCTGTGTGCCCTGCGTCCGGCGGAGACGGGGAACGGTTCGCTTGGGCGGGCGATCGAAATGAGCAACGAGGCGGTCATGCACGGGGCGGCGGCGCGGGGCAAGGGCGTGGTCATCGTCCTGGCGCACATGGGCAATTGGGAAGTGCTGGCGCAGTGGTTTCGGCGCGTGCTGCCGGAGGGCATGCGGGGCGCGGTGATTTATCGGCCGCTGAACAATCCGGTGATGAACGCGCGGGTGACGGCGGGGCGGGCGCGGTATGGGTTGGGGCTTTTTTCAAAGGACGACAATCCGCTGGGCATGGCGGGGTTTTTGCGGCGGGGCG
>JBBRHC010000497.1:0-1700 GCA_038223295.1 Opitutales bacterium | reverse complement strand
ACCCTCTGGCGCGCCGGCCAACTGCTCCCTCCCCACAGCACAAACCCCACCCGCCTGCGCCAGCCAGACAGCGCCCCGCTTCCCACCGCGCGCCCTCAGGCCCGCCGCCCGGCGCGCCGCTTCACCCCCGCGCGCGCCAATCCTGGCCAATCCGCGCCCTGCGCGCGCGTCCAGGATCGCCGCTGCACCGGCATCGCCCCACAACGCCCCCTCCCCATCCCGACGAGTGCCCCGCCCTCGCGCCGGCATCGTTCAAAGCCGGCCTCCGGCTGCCCGCCGGATCGCATTTTTCGTTTTTCAGCCCGCTGCACCGTGCCATCTCAGCACGCCCATAATGTTCCGAAATCGTAATAATTGGTCACAAACCCCACCCAATCACCCCCAACCGTGCCATCCCCACCAAAACCCGCTACACTCCCACTACACCGCGCGCCGAGGGGAAAAAGTTCATGACCGACGCCTGCATCATCGGCTGGGCCCACACCAACTTCGGCAAGCTCGAAGACCCCGACGTCGAAGCCCTCATCGCCCGCGTCGCCCGCACTGCCATCGAGGATGCCGGCATCGCCCCGTCCGACATCGACGGCATCTTCGTCTCCCTGTTCAACAACGGCTTCTCCAAACAGGATTTTCCGGCCTCCCTGGTCATGCAGTCGGTCCCCGAACTGCGCTTCACCCAGGCCACCCGCTTCGAAAACGCCTGCGCCTCCGGCTCCGCCGCCATCCACGGCGCCCGTGATTTCCTCGCCGCCGGTCGCGGCCGCTTCGCCCTCGTCATCGGCGCAGAAAAGATGACCGCCACCCCCGGCCCCCAGGTCGGCGACATTCTCCTCAGCGCCGCCTACCGCAAGGAGGAGGGCGAAATCCCCGCCGGTTTCGCCGGCGTCTTCGGCAAAATCGCCGAAAGCTACTTCCAAAAATACGGCGACCAGTCCGACGCGCTCGCCACCATCGCCGCCAAGAACCACAAGAACGGCGTGGACAACCCCTACGCCCAGATGCGCCGCGACCTCGGCTTCGATTTCTGCCGCACCGCCTCCGACAAGAACCCCTACGTCGCCCCACCCCTGAAACGCACCGACTGCTCCATGGTCTCCGACGGCGCCGCCGCCCTCATCCTCACCGACGAGGAAACCGCCCGCACCATGAACAAGGCCGTCCGCTTCCGCGCCGCCGTCCAGGTCAACGATTTTCTCCCGCTCTCCCGCCGCGATCCCACCGCCTTCGAGGGCGCGGCAAAAGCCTTCCATCGCGCCCTCTCCCAAGCCGGCCTCACCCTGGCCGACATCGACTTCGCCGAAGTGCACGACTGCTTCACCATCGCCGAACTCCTCGTCGTCGAAGCCATGGGCCTCGCACCAGCGGGGCAGGGGGCAAGACCCATCCTCGACGGCACCACCCAGAAGGCCGGAAAACTCCCCATCAACGTCTCCGGCGGCCTCAAGGCCAAGGGCCACCCGATCGGCGCCACCGGCGTCTCGATGCACGCGATCACCGCGATGCAACTCACTGGCCAGGCTCCGGGCGGCATGCAGTTGCCGAAGGCCGACCTCGGCGCGGTGTTCAACATGGGCGGCGCGGCGGTCGCCAACTACGTCTCGATCCTGGAGCCGTTGCGCTGATCCCGGCCAGCAATCTGGCGCATCTGCTGATCCAGACCGGCCGCCGTTTTCCCGAGCGGCCGGCCATCGTGTGGCGCG
>JBBRHC010000496.1:0-1736 GCA_038223295.1 Opitutales bacterium | reverse complement strand
TTATTGGGGTCGAGGGGGAGGGCGGTGTGTTCGGAGAGGGCGGTGGCGCGGGCGGCGAGTTCGGGGGGCCAGCCGTCGTCGGGGGGGCGGAGGTTGAGGCCGAGGCCGAAGACGAGGTCGTGGATGCGGTCGGCGTCCATGCGGGCCTCGGTGAGCATGCCGCCGGCTTTGCGGGCGTCGAAGAGGAGGTCGTTGGGCCATTTCAGGCCGGGGACGACGCGGCAGAAGGCGGCGACGAGGACGCAGACGTTGACGCCCATCCAGAGGGTGAAGGTCTGCATGCGGGCGGGCTCGACGTCGGGGCGGAAGGCGAAGCTGACGTAGAGGTTGCCGTCGGTGGCGCTGTGCCAGGCGCGACCGAGGCGGCCGCGGCCTTTTTCCTGGCGGCGGGCGAGGACGACGAGGGGGGCGGGGGCGCCGGAGGCGAGGAGGCGGACGGCCTCGTCGTTGGTGCTGCCGATGGTATCGTAGAAATGGATACGCGGGTCGCCGGGGGCGGGGCGGCGGTGGGTCTCGATGAGGGCGGGGTGGAGAAAGGCGGGGGGGGAGGCGAGGCGGTAGCCGCGGGCGTGGAGGCTCTCGATGGCGAAGCCTTGCTCGCGGATCTTCCCGAGGTGCTGCCAGACGGCGACGCGGCTGACGCCGAGGCGGCGGGCGAGGTCGGCGCCGGAGACGACGCCGTCGTCACCGGCTTCGAGCAGGGCCTGGAGGATGGTGAATTCGGGGCGGGAAGGGGGCACGGGCGGAGGAAGAGCGGAAATGAAGAAGGAGTCGGGAGTCAGTAGTGAGGAGTCAGTAGTCAGGAGGTCGGATGTCGGAAGTCGGAGGACGGAGGTAGAAGATTGGAGGTCGGAGGTCGGAGTCTTGGGGAAATAGAGTGTCGGATGGGGCTGGGCGGCGGTTTTTATTCCGACTCCCGACTGCTGACTCCCGACTTCTTTTTTCCGTCAGGTTTGCCAGTCGAGGCCGATGTCGGCCCAGGGGGATTTGTGGACGAGGGCGCCGGTGGAGACGAAGTCGAGGCCGAGGCCGGCGTAGCGGGGTAGGGTTTTTAACGTGATGCCGCCGCTGGCCTCGGTGAAGGCGCGGCCGGCGATGAGGGCGACGGCCTTCTTGATTTTGGCGGGGGGGAAGTTGTCGAGGAGGACGACGTCGGCGCCGGCGGCGAGCACGGCGGGGAGCTGGTCGAGGCGGTCGATCTCGACCTCGACGGGGAGATCGGGGGCGGATTTTTTGGCGCGGGCGACGGCGGCGGCGAGGTCGTCGGGGGAGCCGAGGAGGGCGAGGTGGTTGTCCTTGAGCATGACGCGGTCGAAGAGGCCGAGGCGGTGGTTCCAGGCGCCGCCGCAGGCGACGGCGTATTTCTCCAGCATGCGGTAACCGGGGGTGGTCTTGCGGGTGTCGAGCAGGCGGGTGCGGCCGGGGCCGAGGGCGGCGACGTGGGCGGCGGCGGTGGTGGCGACGCCGGAGAGGCGTTGGAGGAAATTCAGGGCGACGCGCTCGGCGGCGAGGAGCACGCGGGGATCGCCTTCGAGGGTGGCGAGGACTTCGCCGGCGGCGACGTGGCGGCCATCGCGGGCGAGGGGCTGGACGGCGGCGCGGGTGCCGTAGGCGGCGTGGTTGTGGGGGTGGTGGGGCAGGCCGCTGGCGAGGCGGGGGGTGCGGGCGACGAGGCGGGCGCGGCCGAGGCGTGGGGTGGTGGCGAGGGCGGCGGTGGAGCGGTCGCCGGTGCGGGC
>JBBRHC010000495.1:0-1755 GCA_038223295.1 Opitutales bacterium | reverse complement strand
TCTAAATGCCATGGCCTGCCTGCGAACCACCCGTGCCAGCGGCGCCTTCCATGCCTACTGGAATCAAAACTAGCCCAGGGGCCGTTTTACCTCTGCGTCGCAGTGCATTTGCACAAGCACTGCCGACTTCGATTACACCCTATACGCCACGCTCTAGACTATATATATGGACACCGTTGCGTCATCGCCAGCTTCGTGGAGTTGTTTCTCGCCAAGGAAGCTCACGCGGGGGTGGTCGGTATCAATCTGCTGGAGAAAATCCAGTTGCCCACCTTGCCCACGCTCTATGGCGCCATGCTTGCGGGGGTAGACTACGTGCTCATGGGCGCGGGCGTCCCGCGCTCCATCCCGGGTGTGCTCGATGCCTTCGCCGCCGAGCTGCGCATTAACGTGGCCGAGCGCCCCACCGCCGCCACCGCCGCCGCCGGGCCGGAGCCCGCGATCATCATGCTCGATCCGCAGACGATGGCGGGCGACATTGCCGACCCGCTGCGTCTTCCGCGGTATCTCGCCATCATCACGGCGGCGGCGGTCGCCCTCACGCTCGCGCGCAAGGCCAATGGCCGGGTCGATGGCTTCGTGGTGGAGGGCGCGACGGCCGGCGGCCATGACGCGCCCCCGCGCGGCGGCGCGCTCGACGCCCGGGGCGAGCCGCTCTATGGCCCGCGCGACGAGGTCGACCTCGCCGCGATCCGCGCCCTCGTCAGGCCTTTCCGGCTGGCGGCATCCTACGCCAGCCCGGCCAAACTGTACGCCACCCAAGCCGCTGGCGCGCGAGGCGTGCAACTGGGCACGGCCTTCGAGTTTTGCGAGGAATCGGGTGTCCCGCCCGAACTGCGTTCCCAGGTCATCGCCCTCGGGCTGCGGGGAAATCTCAACGTGTTCACCGATGCCCGCGTCTCCCCCACCGGGTTGCCGTTCAACGTCGTGGGCGTGCCCGGTACCTTGTCGGAAACGGCGATCCACGAGGGGCGGGAACGGCGCTGCAACCTCGGCTACTTGCGCCAACCCTATTGCCGGGAGGACGGCATGGTCGGCTACCGGTGCCCGGCCGAGCCGGTGGACGACTACGTGCGCAAGGGCGGCGACCCCGCCGACACCTCGGGCCGCAAGTGCCTGTGTATCGGCTTGCTCGCGACGATCGGCGTGGGGCAACGCCTCGCCGGGTTCGGCGTGGAGCCCGCCATCCTGACCGGGGGCGCCGAGCTCGCCGCCGCGGGCGAGTTCCTACCCAAGGGGCAACTCCTCTTCTCGGTGCAAGACGTGCTGCGCCACCTCGGCCTGCCGGTCGCAGCGGTGCCCGGCGCGCACGCCGCCTGAGCTTGCCCGCGCCAGATTAGCGGACCCGCAAGACGCAGCCGCAGGCGCATCCGGGTCTGGTCCCTGGCAAAACGCCACGGCGGGGCGTGCGGGGCGGGGCTTCACCGGCGGCTCGCGCGGCGCGCCGCATCGAAAGAATGCAGCGGGCGACGGGGTTTATACCCGCCAGTTTTGCAGTACGTTGAGGTAGTTGGCGCGTTCGTGGGCGGCGGGGTCGGGGCAGCGGGAGAGGTTGAGGGCGCCGCGGAGCTGCCCGAGGGAGCTGTATTCGTGCTCGCGCATCCAGGCCTGGAGGCCGCCGAGCAGGGTGGGCAACACCGCCGCGCCGTGTCGCAGCACGGTGGATACGAGCTGCGTGGCGTGCGCGCCGGCCAGAATGGTTTTTATCAAATCACCCGAGGTGTGAACGCCGCCGCTGGCGGCCAGGCTGAGGCG
>JBBRHC010000494.1:0-1767 GCA_038223295.1 Opitutales bacterium | reverse complement strand
GGGCAAATCCTCCTCCTCCCATGTCCACTCCGACCGCCCCCGCCCACACCATCGCCCTCGGTTCCGACCACGCCGGGTTCACATACAAGGAAGCCATCAAGGCCATGCTCCTTGCCGCCGGCCACACCGTGAAGGATTTCGGCACCTACTCCGACGCCTCCTGCGATTACCCCGACTGGATCCGCCCCGCCGCCGAGGCCGTCGCGCGCGGCGAGTTCACCTACGGCATCGTCCTCGGCGGCTCGGGCAACGGGGAGGCCATCGTCGCCAATAAGGTCAAAGGCGTCCGCTGCGGCCTCTGCTTGAACGAACAACTCGCCATCTGGAACCGCTCCCACAACGACGCCAACGTCCTCTCCCTGGGCGAGCGCACCGTCACCCTCGACGAGGCCTTCGCCATCGTCCGCACCTGGCTCGCCACCCCCTTCGAGGGCGGCCGCCACCTCCCCCGCGTGCAGAAAATCGAGTAGTCCCCGCTCTCCTCCCCCGGGGAACGCCGAGTTCCCGCTCGGCCTCCGCCTGCGCCGCCTAACCCACCCTCGCCCGACTCTCCACCAAACGTCGGGCCTTTTTGCGTCCACCCACTTCCGTCCCCGTCTTCCTCCCCCGCATCGTCGCCCAAAAAATACTTCGACATCATACGAGTAATTCCTTTCACATTAAAGCATTAATTGACCGCTCCCGGTTCACCCCACGCTCTTTCACCTCCCCCTTCCCATGCCCACCGCCCACCCCGGCCCCCCGGCCGAGACCGCCGCGCTCGACGCCTACATCAAGCTCATGCGCGCCGCCGAATCCGTCACCGGCCGCGCCCACGCCCTGCTCGCCGGCGAACTCACCCCCACCCAGTTCGGCGTCCTGGAGGCCCTTCACCACCGCGGCCCGCTCTGCGCCGGCGAATTGGCCGAAAAGATCCTCAAAAGCGCCGGTAACCTCACCCTCGTTCTCGCCAACCTCGAACGCCATGGCCTCGTCGCCCGCTCCCGCGACCGCGACGACGCCCGCCGCTGGATCATCCGCCTCACCCCCGCCGGCGCTCGGCGCATCGCCAGCCTCTTTCCTCGCATCGCCACCGCCATCACCGCCGAGTTCGCCCACCTCACCTCCGCCGAGCAGGCCATCCTGGGCGAACTCTGCAAAAAACTCGGACGCCGCCCCACCCCCGTCCCCGCCTGATTTCCGCCATTTTTTCCTCTGTCTATAAACGATTTACAAATCCACACCCATGAGCTTCCTCGCCCGCACCCTCCGCACCGACGCCTCCTCCGCCGCGCCCCTCATCCTACGGCTCGCCCTCGGATCCGTTTTCTTCGCCCATGGCGCGCAAAAACTCCTGGGTTGGTGGGGCGGCAGCGGCCTCCAAGCCACCGCGAACTACTTCGAGGCCAATCTCGGCCTCAAACCCGGTTTACTCCACGCCTCCCTCGCCGCAGGCGGCGAGTTCTTCGGCGGCATCCTCATCATCCTCGGACTCTTCACCCGCTTCGCCGCCGCCCAAGCCGCCATCATCATGGGCGTCGCCATCTGGACCGCCCACCGCTCCGCCTTTTTCCTGCAATCCAACGGCATGGAATACGCCCTCGTTCTCCTCCTCATCGCCGTCTCCCTCGTGATCACCGGCGGCGGCGCCCTCTCCCTCGACGCCCTTTTCGCCAAGCCCTCCAAAATCGCCGCCCGCAAGTAACTCTTCCTTCCTCCGCCAACACCTGGGACGGGGCGCCCAACCCCGTCCTCTCTCTCCGTAAAACCCTTTGACATCATAACATC
>JBBRHC010000493.1:0-1787 GCA_038223295.1 Opitutales bacterium | reverse complement strand
CTGACGCGTTTCGCTACCGAGCGCGGTCCTTGATCAACCGCCGGAGCCGCTGCCGCCGGATTTGCCGGCCCGGTCGATTTTGGCGAGGACGGTGGCGGCGCTGAGGAAGGCGGGATCGATTTCGAGGCCCATGCCGGGCGTGGTGGGGACGCGGATGGCGCCGTCGACGATTTTGAAGTCGGGCGTGAACCACGTCGGCGCCTTCTGCGGGGCGCGCCACGGGTATTCCATGAACGGCGTGGCGTTCTTGGTGCAGGAGGCGAGTTGGAGGATGTTTACCGAGGTCGCGCCGGTCTGCGTGTTGTGCGGGACGATGGTGTGGCCGCGTTTCCCGGCGAGGCGCGCGACGCGTTTCGCGCGGATGAGGCCGCCGTTGTAGTTGATGTCGGGCTGAGCGATTTTCATCACGCCGTTGCGCAGGGCCCAGTCGAACTGCCAGAGGCTGTAGTTCTGCTCGCCGTAGGCGATGGGGATGCGGAGGGCTTTCGCGACGGCCTGGGTCTCGGACAGTTCTTCGTAGGGACAGGGCTCTTCGAAGAAGTCGAAAGCGAGTTCCTCCAAGAGGCGGCCGATGCGGATGCCGTGGGGCACGTCGTAGGAGCCGTTGGCATCGGCCCGGAGGATGATTTTGTCGCCGAGGTTTTTGCGGGCGAGACGGAGGAGTTTTTCGGTGCGACCGGGATAGGCGTCGAGGTTGCGGCTCATGCGGCCGCCGATCTTGAATTTCACGGCCTTCGCGCCGGTCGCGGACACGCCGCGTTCGTAAACGGCGACCTCTTCTTCGGCGGAGAGAATGCGATCGGAGCCGGAGAGATAGACGGGGATCTCGGTGCGGACGACGCCGCCGAGGAGGGCGCCGACGGGTTTGGCGGCGGTTTTGCCGAGCATGTCCAGGAGGCTTTGCTCGATGTAGGCGACGCAGCACCAGAACGGAATGCTCGCGAGTTTGTAGTTTGCGCGGTAGACTTCGTCGACGAGCGATTCGAGCTGGCGGGCATCTTTGCCGATGAAACGCGGGGCGACGAGGTGTTCGAAGATCGGAAGGAAATCTTCGACCTGCTTTGTGCCGGTGATGCCTTCGGCGCCATCGGTGGAGCGGGTGCGGACGAAGAAGTTCGAACCGTTTTTCAGCATTTCGACCGAGGCAATTTTTACCGGGGAGGTGAATTGGCCGGGGAGGTTGAACATCGGCTGTTCGAACTCGCGGACGAGGGGAGAAGCGCCGGCGTTGGGTGGGGCGGAGGCGGGCGAGGGAGTGTCAGCGGCAGTCGCGGGCGGAAGGGTGGCGGCGAGGTAGGCGCTGCCGGTGAGTTTGAGCCAATCGCGGCGAGTGAGGGGCATGGGACGAGTGCAGGAGAAAACGGTGCGGGAACCGAAGGCAAGACGGCTGGGCCGGCAGAAGGATTTTCGATTTGCACAACGGAGGGTGACGACTGGAGCGGGGAATAACGCGTTGCGGGCGGACGCGAGCTGCGGTCGGGGCCGCTCGACACAGTCGATCAGGCAATCTTGCAACTCCGACCCGGTCGCGTTGCGCAGGAACGCGAGATTGGCCAGGGCGGTCGGGCGACGGGGGCCACGCACGAGGGGCGTCCGTCGCGCTTGGCATTCGACTGACAGAGGCGCGCGTCAGTCGTGGTCTGACCGGTCTGCCGGGTCGTGATCTCGCTCCGCACCACGATGATGCTGCGCGCAAAGGGGAAATCCGCTGCGAGTGACTCTCGGGAGAAGTTCGGCGCAGATACTCGCCGCCATTTTTGACGACGAGGCGCGTGGTCGACGGCTGG
>JBBRHC010000492.1:0-1854 GCA_038223295.1 Opitutales bacterium | reverse complement strand
CTCTTCGCCGACTACACCGTCACCGCCAGCATGAGCGCCGTCGATGCATTCCACTATTTCGGCCTCGGCGGCACGTCTTCGCCACAGCCGTCTGAAACAGCCGGGGTCGGCGAATCCACCGACACCGACGCTATCCACTTTCCCGAGGAGAACGCCCCTAAGGTCGATAAGGCCCCCCACGAGCGTCTGTTCGACTGGCGCAGCCCCGGCCTGTGGGCCATCATTTCCATCGTCGCCATCGGCGCGTTCAACCTCCTGGGGCCCAAACACAGCGCCGGCTTTGCCCTCTTCGCCGCCATCGGCATGATGGCCGTCACCCTCGTCGTGGTGGCTTTCGCCCTGCCGAGCTTGCACTGGTCGAATCTGAAGCTCGGCACATTGCGGCAGAACCCCGTCGATCTCTGGCGCGCCTTCGTCTATGTCGTCCTGGCGCTGTCCGGTGTCGAGGCAATCGCCAACCTCACCGGCATCATGCAGAAGCCCGTCTATGCCACCGCCCGCAAGAGCATCTGGCTCGTCGCCGGCGAGGTCGCCGTCTTCAATCTCCTGCTGGCGCTGGCCATGGTCTCCCTCGCCCCCGCGCGCGATGCCCACGTCGGCGACATGATGGCCTTCATCGCACGCGGCGGCGCCCAGGGCGGGCGCGTCTGGCTCGAGTGGCCCGTCCGCATCATCGGCGGCACGCTGCTCCTGTCGGCCACCAACACCGCCGTCAACGGGCTGATGAGCATCGTCTATGTCATGAGCCGCGATGGCGAGCTGCCGACGATCTTTCAGAAGCTCAACAGCTTCGGCGCGCCCTGGATCGGCGCCGTGCTGGCCGCCGCTGCGCCGGTCATCGTCCTGCTCTTCGCCCACGACCTGACCACCCTCGCCTCGCTCTACGCCATCGGCGTGGTCGGAGCGGTCGCCATCAATTGCTCCCTCTGCTCCCTGCATCCGCGATTACGCAAAATGTGGCGCAAAGTCCCCATGGCGATGCTTGGCGTATTATTGCTCTGCATCTGGGTCACGCTCGCCGTCACCAAGCCGCACGCCACCGTCTTCGTCTCGATCGTGCTCGCCGTCGGCCTGATCCTGCGGCGAATCACCAGGCTCGCCGGTTCCCGTCGAGCCCGTCCCAGCCTGCTTCGCCGCGCGATCATGGAGCAGCTTCCGCCCGAGGCCATGGTCAAGCCAAAACTGCTTGTGGCGACGGCCGGCTCCGCCCAGGTCGTCGAGCCCGCATTCGAGCTGGCCAAGGCCCAGGATGCCGTGCTGGTTGTCTGCTTCGTCCGCCAAGTCGCCCTCTCTTACAAGGTGGAGGCGGAAGCCCGTCTCACCCTTGAAAACGACGCCGCCGCACAGGCCCTGTTCACCGATGTACTCGAGCTCGGCCATCGCTACGGCGTGCCGGTCATCCCCATGTACGATACCGGTCCCGATGCGCCCGTGCTCATCGCCGAAACCGCCGCCATGAACGGCGTGGAGAAGGTGCTCATCGGATCCAGCCGCCGCGGCACGCTGCATCACCTGATCAAAGGCAGCTTCCAACGACGCCTGGAGAACCTCCTGCCCCCCGAAATCCCCGTGCAGGTCATCGCCGTCCCCGAATCCACTCCCACCGCCGCCTGACAAGGCGCTGGCTATAAACCCGGAACCAATAAAAGGGGCTCTTCCGGCTTTTGCGTAGATAGTCGGGACCGCACCGGCAGACGCTGCTTCGCAGCGGGATTTGCGAGGCATGGCTCCGGCGTCCGCAACGCAGGCCGGTTCAGCAAAGGGGCCCGCGGACTTTCGCCCGCAGGCCCCCCGCGCTTGCGGCGCGCCGCCGGCCCGGCTATTCCCTGTCGGGTTGCTTCCCAGCAGAGCTCG
>JBBRHC010000491.1:0-1856 GCA_038223295.1 Opitutales bacterium | reverse complement strand
GCCATCGAGACCGCCCCCGACCGTGCCCGCGCCCAGTCCGCCCACCGCCTCGCCGAGCTCGAAAGCCGCCTCGCCCGCGAAGCCGTTTTCCAGGCGGAAAAAGCCTTCGCCACCCTCAAGTTCCAACAATCCCTCCTCGCCCCCAAGCTCTCCCTCCTCCTGCCCGATTTCGAGTGGCTGCACGCCCGCCTCGTCCTCTCCGAGGCCGACTTCGCCGCCGCCCGGGCCAAGCGCGACAAACGCCTCGCCGAGCTCGACGAGGCCCTCGCCGACACCCGCGAAGAAGCCGACCGCGTCGCCCGCGTCGTGGTCACCACCGAACGCCGCGCCGCCGGCTCCGCCAAACCCTCCGACGACGAGCTCGAGTCCCGCCGCGCCGACCGCCAGACCCTCAACCTCCGTCTCAGCGCCCTCTCCGCCCAGCGCGAGCGCCAGGCCACCTTCGCCGAGATCCTCCAGCTCCGCCGCCGCGCGCTCGCCGACGACGCCACCGCCGCTGAAATGAAGACCTGGGCCGCCGCCAACAACGACGCCCTCGAACGCCTCGCCAAAACCCGCCGCCCCCAGGTCGCCCAGCTGCGCGAGGCCCGCCGCGAGCTCCAAGATCTGCAATCCCGGCTCGCCGACCCCGCCGACCCCGCCCGCAAGGCCGATTGGGTCGCCGATCGCGTCAAACACCTCACCGCCTGGGTCGCCGTCAACGAGCGCGAACTTTCCGACCTCTCCGACCTCGCCACCGCCCGCTCCCGCCTCAAGGAGGAGCTCGGCGCCCGTGTCCGCACCTTTTCCCTGCCCGATACCCTCGCCGCCACCCGCGCCCGCCTCCTCGCCGCCTGGGAATACGAGGTGTTCTCCGTCTCCGACCAGCCCATCCGGGTCAAAACCCTCCTCGCCATCTTCGCCCTCGTCTTCGCCGGCCACTGGGCGTCCCGCCGCGCCAGCGATCTCGTCGGCCACGCCCTCTCCCGCCGCCTCGGCATGAACATCGGTCGCCGCGCCGCCTGGCAGACCCTCTCCTTCTACGCGCTCTTCCTCATCGTTCTGCTCGTCGCCTTCAACCTCTTCCACCTCTCCCTCACCCAGTTCTCCGTCGTCAGCGGCGCCCTCGCCGTCGGCATCGGCTTCGGCAGCCAAAACCTCATTGGCAACTTCATCAGCGGCATCATACTCCTCCTCGAACGCCCCGTGAACCAAGGCGACGTCATCGAGATCAACGGCCAGCAAATGACCGTCGAGCGCCTCGGCCCCCGCAGCACCCTCGTCCGCACCTATGACAACACCCACGTCATCGTGCCCAACAGCCGCCTCCTCGAGGAAAACGTCATCAACTGGACCCTCTCCGACGACGTCGTCCGCACCCGCATCATCATCGGCGTCGCCTACGGTTCACCCACCCGCGAGGTCGTCCGCCTGCTCGAAGAGGTGCTCCTCGGCCTCGAAGCCGTGAAACGCGACCCCTCCCCCGTCGTCGCCTTCACCGATTTCGGCGAAAGCGCCCTCACCTTCAGCGCCTGTTTTTGGAGCTCCCTCGAGAACCGCGTCCCTCTCCAAAGCGAGATCCGCCACCGCATCGCCGAATGCCTCGCCAAGGCCAACATCGACATGGCCTTCCCCCAGCGCGACGTACACCTCGAGACCACCCACCCCCTCCGCATCGAACTCCACCGCCCCGCCCCTCCCCAGCCCCCCGCCGCCTGACCTTATTCCAATTCGCTTTCAACCCGAAATCCGAAGTGGATCGCCGCGATCTGGCGCAATCTGCTGCTCATCTGCTCGTCCGTTCACCCGCTCAATGCACTATTCAGTGCACTTCGGGATTCACGAACGACCATCTGATCCAGCATCTTGTGCCATCT
>JBBRHC010000490.1:0-1879 GCA_038223295.1 Opitutales bacterium | reverse complement strand
AACGCGAGCCCATAGCGTCCGGGATCACGCAGGATGCCCAAGATCGCGCTCCGGCTGAGCCACAACTTTTGCCCAATATGAGAAAATCAATTCCTGTAGTGCCTTTCGAAAACTTAGCGTTCACTATCAGTCACTTAACTTTAGGAACGCCGAACTCGGGTTAAGCCGGGGCCGCTGACGGCGTCGGGCTCGGAGGCGGACGACATAGACGACGCGGGCCGGGCGTCGCGGTGGCCGGCGAGTTTGGCCAGGCCGAAGTCGGCGACCTTCACCTGGCCGCGGCGATCCAGGAGGATGTTTTCCGGCTTTATGTCGCGGTGGACGACGCCGTGGTCGTGCGCGAATTGCAGGGCGTCGCAGATTTGCGGCACGATGGCCAGGACCTCGCGGACCGAGAGGCGCGCGTCACGGATGAGTTGGCGGAGGTCGGCGCCGTCCACGAACTCCATGAGAAGGAAAAAATACGCGCCCACCTGGCCGTGGTCGTAGACCGTGACGATGTGCGGGTGGTCGAGCCGGGCGAGGGCGAGGGCTTCGCGGGAGAAGCGTCCGGCAAAGGCCGGATCGGGGCCGTGGGCGGGGGCGAGGAGTTTGAGCGCGACGAGCCGGTCGAGGGATTTTTGCCGGGCCAGGTAGACCACGCCCATGCCGCCTCGCCCGAGGCGGGATCGGATTTCCAACTGAGGGAAAAATGGCGCGATTTCCTCCACCGAGGGGTCAGGGACGCCGGCGGCGGCGACCGGCTCGGGCGCGTCGTCCGGGGCGCCAAAATACACCGACACGAGGCAAACCGGGCACAGCCCGTCGGCGGTTTCCACGCGCAAGAAGGCGGCGCAGCGGGGGCAGCGAGCGGTCGTGGCGGTGGTGGAAACCGGGGGGGCCATACCAATATAAATAACGGTCGGCCCGTGAACGTTACACGCCCAAGCCGAGAATTTTCATGAAATGGCGCAACTCGTCGTCCAGGCTGGCTGGGCGAGGCGGGACCAGGGCGTGCTCCAGAAGCTGAAGCGCCCAGAGTCGCTCGTAGGTTTGGTCGGGAGTGGGCGCCGGGTCGATGGCGTGGCGCGACTCGGCGGCGTCGGCGTCGAGGGGCGTGAAGGCGCCGCCGCCGCCGCGCTTTTGCGCGTGCTCGCGGCGGCGTTCGTTATCGAGAAAACGCTTCACCGCCATGAGCAGGAAGGCGCGGAAACGTCCGCGCTCGGGCACGACGTCGAGCAACCAGGATTTTTCCAGCAGATGCTGGAAGAAGCCCTGCGTGAGATCCTATGCGTCGGCCGGGCTGACGCCAGTGCGGCGCACGTAGGAGTGGATCGGATACCAGTAGGCGCGGCACAGCGCTTCGAGGGCGGCATCGGCCTCGGCGGCCGGCCCCTGGCGGACGGCGGCGACGAGCGACCAGCGCGTCGTCGCGAAAACCGGCGAGCGGCCTACGGGCGGTCTTGCGGGAAGCGGGAGACTCATCGGGAGAGGGTCGGCGAGCCGGCGAACCGCCGCCCGGCGGTGATTTCTAGGTTTAAAGATGAACGAAACTCATGCGCGGTTCATGTTGGCTACAGGTTCGTTTACTACGCTCCCGCAATGCCATCCGCAAGGCCGCGCGTTTTTTCGCCTCATCAGGCGGACGATGATCGACTGTTTGTTCTTTCCGGCCCGCGCGGTGAAACCGGTGGCGGTGCGGCGGGTCGTCACGGATTTCGCCCGTTTGGCGGTTCCAGAACGGCGGGAAGCGGAGCCCCCGCCCTGCCGACCGAATGCGTGGTCCCGAGCTCGGGCCAGCGGTAACTAACGCGCTCGCCCGCCACAATACGCCCCGGCGGGTTACCCCAGCTCGGCGGGCGGTTGATCATCCCAAACGTCCCCCACCTTCAACGCGGAC
>JBBRHC010000489.1:0-1888 GCA_038223295.1 Opitutales bacterium | reverse complement strand
ACCCGGTGCCGCCCCGGCCGACGAACCCGCGACCGTCCGCTTCCGCCTCCCCTGACCGCGGGCTCGGACGGGCGTCCACCTCAGCACCCGCCCCCCCGCCTCATTCCCCGCAGGATTTAACATCGGTTGGATTTCCGCTTCCCAGCGCGCGCTTTTTCCCGCGCGCGCCCGCCGCCCGCCCTCGACCCGCGACGTTCGACCCTCGTCATCGCCGCTCCGCCGCCCATCCCGCGCGCTGTGCTCTTGCCACCCGTCGCGCGCGCCGGTCTGCTGCCCCCTTTTCCCCCGGCCCATGACCTCCGCGCAAATCCGCCAGAGCTTCCTCGATTTCTTCCACGCCCGGCAGCACACGATCGTCCCTTCGTCGCCGCTCCTGCCCGACTCCCCCGGGTTGCTCTTCACCAACGCCGGCATGAACCAGTTCGTGCCCATCTTTTTGGGCGATAAACCCGCCGACGTCGCCCGCTGGGCCGGCGCCCGCCCCGCCTCCGATACTCGCGCCGCCGACACCCAGAAATGCATCCGCGCCGGCGGCAAACACAACGACCTCGAGGACGTCGGCTACGACACCTACCACCACACCCTCTTCGAGATGCTGGGCAACTGGTCCTTCGGCGACTACTTCAAGAAAGAGTCGCTCACCTGGGGCTGGCACCTCCTCACCAAGGTCTGGGGCATCCCCGCCAAACGCCTCTTCGCCACCGTCTACGCCCCCAAGCCCGGCGACCCCTCCGAATTCGACCACGAGGCCGCCGCCATCTGGACCGAGCTCTTCCTCGCCGAGGGCCTCGACCCCGCCCTCCACATCGTCCACGGCAACCGCAAGGACAACTTCTGGCAAATGGGCGACACCGGCCCCTGCGGCCCCTGCTCCGAGATTCATTTCAACCTGCTCCCCTCCGACGACGAGGCCGAGGGCCGCAAAGGCGTTAACAGCTCCAGCCCCCGCTGCATCGAGATCTGGAACCACGTCTTTATCCAGTTCAACGCCAACGCCGACGGCACCTTCTCCCCCCTCGCCGCCAAACACGTCGATACCGGCATGGGCTTCGAACGCGTCGCCGGCATCCTCGCCACGACCAAGAACTGCACCGACTTCACGCCCGAGCCGTCCAACTACAACGCCGACGTCTTCGCCCCCCTCTTCGCCACCATCGCCGCGATGGCCCCCGACAAAGTCTATCGCGGCACCGTCCCCACCAAACGCGAAGGGTTGACCGAGCAGGAAAACACCGACGTCGCCTACCGCGTGCTCGCCGACCACGCCCGCACCGTCAGCCTCGCCATCGCCGACGGCATCATGCCCGGCAACGAGGGCCGCAACTACGTCATCCGCCGCATCCTCCGCCGCGGCATCCTCTACGGCACCAAGCTCGGCCTCCGCACCGGTTTCTTCGAGCAACTCGTCGCCCCCGTCGTCGAGAGCCTCGGCGACGTCTTCCCCGAGCTGAAAGACCGCCAAGACATCATCCGCCGCGTCATCCGCAGCGAGGAAGAGAGCTTCGGCCGGACGATCGACAGAGGTCTATCTATGTTTGACTTCGCTGTCGGATTAAACGCTGGGAAACCCGCATTCCCCGGCGCACAAGCCTTCGAACTCTACGACACCTACGGCTTCCCCCTCGACATGACCCAGCTCCTCGCCACCGAGCGCGGCCTCACCGTGGTTACCGCCGAGTTTGAGGTGCTCATGGAGCGGCAACGCAACCGCGGCCGCGCCTCGACCAAAAAAGAGGTCATCGTCGCCGCCACCGAGGGGGCCGGCGCCGCCGAGGCCAAGCCCACCCCTTTCATCGGCTACGTCATCGCCAAATCCCAGTCCTACGCCCTTACCGTGACCGACCTCGTTTTATCCGGCGACGACACCTATCTCGTTTTCGACCAGACC
>JBBRHC010000488.1:0-1890 GCA_038223295.1 Opitutales bacterium | reverse complement strand
CGTCTGCATAGCCGCCGATAGCAGACGCATCGAACTTCAATGCCTCACGGATATTCGGCGGCGGCGGCCCAATGTGGAGCCGACGACCCGTCGGCAATGTGGAGCCGACGACCCGTCGGCAATGTGGAGCCGACGACCCGCCAGCAAGGTGGAGCCGACGACCCGTCGGCGTGGCGGGATGGGCGGAGGCGGCGGGATGGCCCGGTGCCGTTCCCGCGCTACCGTGCCGTTGCAACTGTTGCAGTCAGACAGCTCGTCGGCGTGCCCCTCTTGCTGAACTCGGCGCAGAAGGGAGCCGGCCCTCGATCTGCGCCGGACCATCCTGCCGCCTCCGCCCATCCCACCACACCGACGAGTCGTCGGCTCCACATTGCACGCGCCTCACTTCGGCCACTCCCCGTTCGTCATCTCGCGCGCGAAGAGCGTCGCCGGGTCAATGACCACGTGCTTCACCTTCTGCCGCTTCCACGTGTAGGTGGCATGCACGAGACCGTCACTGGTCTGGATGATGGCAGGATAGCTGAACTCCATCTTCGGCTCGTCCTCCAGCACCAGCGCGGCTGCCCATGATTTCCCATCGCGCGAGACCGCGAGATTCAGCGGCGAGCGACCGCGCGCGGTGTGGTTATAGATGAGCAGATGCCTGCCGTCGCGAAGCGTCACGGCGTCCGTGCCGGAGTTTGGATTCGGCAACTCGGTGAGCGTCATTTCACCCCACGTCCTGCCGGCATCGTCGGACGCGACGCCAAAGACGCGGGCCTGCCGCGTGCGACCGACGGCGAGCAGTCTGTCGCCACCGAGGAAAAGAATGCTTGGCTGGATGGCGCTGATCGTGAGCCCGTCGTTGAGGTAGGCGGTCTTCGTCCACGTCTCGCCGAGGTCCGGTGTGCGCTCGAATTTCACCTGCCATTTGCTCGGCTTCTCCGGAGTCTCGTTGCTCGTCGGGCAGAGAATGTCACCGTTCGCGAGCTGCACGGGCTTGTTCTTGATCGGGCCGAGGATGCCTTCAGGCAGCCGCCGCGCCGCGCTCCACGTGCGGCCTCCGTCGGCGGAGGTCTTGATCTCGCCCCACCAGAGCTGCGGACTCGGGCCGACCTTGTAGAAGAGCAGCAGCGGGCCTGCCTTCGGTTGGAAGAGCACGGGATTCCAGCATGGATGCCGCGTGCCGTCGGGTTGCGTGCCGTTCACGACTTCGCTCGGAGCGGTCCAGCGGCCATCGACGAGCAGCGACGACCAGATCGCCACGTCCGGCTTTCCCTCCGCGGTGCCGCCGAACCACGCAGCCGCGATGCCCGCGCCCGTCTCGGCAATCGTCGTCGCGTGGCAGCTCGGGAACGGCGCAGTGTCGTAGATGAATTCCGATTTCAAAAGGCCGGGCTGCGCTGGCGCCGCGTCGAGCCATTTCCACGAGGTCAACTGGTGCGTGCCGTCGAGCTTGCGCCACACCACGGCTTCCGCACGGCGCGCCTTGCCGGTGTCGGTGACTTTCAAAGTGAGCCGGAAATTCAGGCCCGCGACGACCTGCCGCTCGGCACCTTCGATCGCCTCGTATGTGAGCTTCGCGTCGTGCTTGGTGACCGCGAATTTTGCGGCGGCGAGCGCCTGTTCATCGGTGGCGGGAACTTCGCTGAAGCCGCCGGGCAGTGCGTTGAGGTTGCTTTGCATGACAGTGGACGCGAGCAGCAGTGCGGCGAGTGACAGAATGTGGAGGGGTTTCATTTTCATAGGTCGGCGAGGATGGGGTTCAGATGATCGAGAATCTGCCGGACGCGCACACGTTCCGGCTCGCGGAAACGCTGGAACGGCTCAGCCATGAAATCATCGCAGATGCCGGAGAGCGCGAGCGCACCTTTGATTCCCTTGATGATGGCGGAGCTGTGCTTGCCGATT
>JBBRHC010000487.1:0-1898 GCA_038223295.1 Opitutales bacterium | reverse complement strand
GCGGGGGTGGCGACGGTGGAGGGCTCGGGGATGGCGGAGCCGGCGAAGGTGTCGCTCTGATCGAGGCGGGCGCCGAAGATGAGGTTGTGCGCCGCGGCGGTCGTCCAGGTGATGGCGAAGGCGTCGATGGCGGCGTCGGTGGTGAGATCCCATTGGTAGGCCCAGACGTATCGGGTGGCGGGGCCGAAGGCGGTGTTCACCGAGTCCGAGGAGAGGAGCGACGCGAAGGCGGGGGCGACGTTTTGGTCGCCGCCATCGAAGTCGAGGGTGGCGCCGAACGCACCGAGGTCGCCGGTGGAGCTGGCTTGGAAGACGAGGTTGGCGAGGCCGGCCACGGGGGTGGCATCGGCGACGGTGAAGGTGCCGAGTAGGTTGGGCAAGTAGAGGACGTCGGAGACCGCGCTGGTGAGGTAGCCGGAGGTGCCGGCGAGCTTGTCCCAAGAGACGTCGCCGGAGCCGGGCTGGTTGGAGCCGAGGGGCGCGGACCAGGCGGCGGTGGCGGTGCCGAAGGTGCCGCGTGGGCCGAAGTTGACGGGGTTCAAATCATACCAGCCGTCGGTGCTGGTGGGGCCGGCGAGGGCGGGGGCAATAAAGTCGCCGGCGGAGCTGACCGCGCGGGTGGTGAGGGCGGAGTCGTCGAGGCTCGCGAGAACCAAAAAAGGCGCGGAGCGCGGGGGGATTATTTATGACGGGAAATGGGAAAAGAGGACGGGGCGAAGGGGGAAAGGCGGGGGCGACCGGTTACGGGCGACGCCAGGCGGGGTGGTCGGCGCGGCGTCGGTCGCTGCGGCGGCGCAGGGGGCGGGCCACCTTGCCTGGGTAGGCGAGCGGGCCTCGAAGTAGCCGGCGTCGGGGGCGATAGCGCGGTTGGCGGCGGAGACAAAAACGAGCTGGCGCGCGGGGGCAGCGCTTTGCTCCAAGCGGGTGATGGCACCGTAGCTGCGATCCAGATCGCCGCTGCCCAGGGTGATGCCGCCGACGTGCCAAAAGTTGAGGCCAAAGGACGGCGTGAGGCTGTAGAGGTAGGAGGCCTGGGCGGGGCCGGACGCGAGGGTTTCGGCATAGTGGCGGGCCTGGGCGTGGGTGTAGAGGGTTTCGTGGAGGCGCTTGCCGTGGTAGGGGGCGAGGCGGTGGGGCCAGCGGTTGGAAAAGGTGCCGAGGGGCGCGCCCTGCTCGTCGTAGGCGGGCTCGTTTTTTGATCCGGGCAAGAGTTCGCCGCGGCGGTCGTTGGGAACCGGAAAGCAGGCGTGCATGAGGAAGCGGGCGGCGGCGATCTCGCGGGCGGTGCGCACGGCGGCGCGGCCGCGAGCGAGGCCGGGCAGGAGGATGGCGGTCAGGAGGCCAAGCACCGCGACGACGGTGAGCAACTCGATCCAGGTGAAGGCGCGGCGGCGGTGGGAGTTTTTCATGACGGGCTTTATGGTCGGGTGACGAGCAGGCGCAGGAAACGGCGCGGGCGTTCCGGGCCGAGCGAGAGGCGATCCGGCGCGACGACCGGGCCGGCGATATTGGCGGCGCCGGTGGAGATGAAGACCGGGGTGTTCTCCTAGGAATAGAGATCGTCGGAGGCTTCGAAGCCCACCGGACAGGCTGCGAAGAACTCGCCCCACCTTGCTATTTTTAATTTTGTTTTTTGTCGGCGGGACTCAGACACCTTCGCCGCTGATCCGCCCGGTGGGCTCGGTTTTCGGCGGGGCTGTAAGGGGACGAAAATCAACACCAGGGCAGCGGTAAATATGTGATTGTGGTTACTATTTGGGCATTCAATAACGAACAAACCACATCGCCGCACATGCTGGCGAATCAAGGGAATGGCCACATGAAATCAAGACTGCTGTTAGCAGCATTTCTGCTTCTATCAATTTCAGCTTGCGGAAAAAAAACAGGCTCGCCGGAAT
>JBBRHC010000486.1:0-1920 GCA_038223295.1 Opitutales bacterium | reverse complement strand
GGAGGCGTTGAACGCGAGGGAGGTCGTCGGGCCTTTGTTATAGGGGGAGAGGGCGGGGGGGGCGGGAGTAGCGCCCGCAAGCGGGCGGCCAACGTCGGGGGGGGAGGACAGGAGGTCGCCGAAGGCGGCGGAGGCGGGTTTGCCGCGGAGGGGCGCGGAGGAGAATGGGGCGGCGGGGCGGGAGTGCTTGAGGAGTTGTTCAAACTCGACGGCCAGTTTGGCCGCCGGGGGCGGGGGCTGGGCGGTGAGCTCGACGCCGAAGTCGAAGGCCATGGTCTCGGCCTTGGGGGCGAGGCCGGCGGGTTTGGCGGCGACGTCGTTCTTGCGCAGCGTGGGGTATTTTCGCACGAGGTCGGCGAGGGCTTCGAGGTGGGCGTCGATCTGGCTGTAGAGCGACACACGATCGGCGCCTGAGAAGTCGAAGGCACCGGTGGCGACGAGGCACTCGACGACGCGTTTGTTGAGCGCACGGCTATCGACGCGCAGGAGGAAGTCGCGGAAATCGCGAAAGGGGCCGTTGGCCTCGCGCTCGGCGAGGATTTTTTGGCCGGCCTGCTCGCCCACTCCCTTGATGCCGGCGAGGCCGAAACGGATGACGCCGGCGGCGGCGGAGGTCTCGGGCGGGACGCCCGAGACGGCACCCGGGACGGGTGCGCTCCCCGGACCGACGGAAGACGGGCCTACAGAGGAAGGACCGACGGAAGACGGACCTACGGAGACCGGACCGGCGGAGGCGGGCTCTTTGAAGACGGGCGTGAAGGTCTCGCGGGATTCGTTGATGTCGGGGCCGAGGACGGTGATGCCCATGGCCTCGGACTCGGCGATGAAGTGGGAGACCTTCTCGGCGTTGCCCAGCTCGGCGGTGAGCAGGGCGGCCATGAACTGCACCGGGTAGTTGGCTTTCAAATACGCCGTGTGGTAGGCGATGACGGCGTAGGCGGCGGAGTGGGACTTGTTGAAGCCGTATTGGGCGAACTTGTTGAGCAGGTCGAAAATCTCGTTGGCCTTGGCGGGCGTGATGGCGTGGAGACGGGCGGCGCCATCGACGAATTTGACGCGCTCCTTGGCCATGGCGTCGGCGTCTTTTTTGCCCATGGCGCGGCGCAGCATGTCGGCGCCGCCGAGGGTGTAGCCGCCGATTACGCGGGCGCATTCCATGACCTGCTCCTGGTAGACGATGACGCCAAAGGTCTCCTTCAACACGGGCTCCAGCAGCGGGTGCGGGTAGGTGATGGAGGAAGGGTCTTTTTTGCCGCGCGCGTAGTCGGGGATAAACGCCATGGGGCCCGGGCGGTAGAGCGCGGAGATGGCGTTGATGTCGTCGATGGTGGAGATGCCGACCTGGCGGGCGGCGCCCTGCATGCCGCCGGACTCGAGCTGGAAAACGCCGATGGTTTTGCCGGCGTTGAGCAGCTCGTAGGTCTTGGGGTCGTCGAGGCCGAGGGCTTCGAAATCGAAGGCGGGGGCGGCGGTGCGGCGCACGTTTTCGACCGCGTCAAAGAGGACCGTGAGCGTCTTGAGGCCGAGGAAGTCCATCTTGAGCAGGCCGAGCTTGCCGACGGCGTTCATGTCGAACTGCACGGTGACGTCGCCCTCCTGCGCGGTCAGCGGGACGAAGTTTTCGAGGGGCTGGTCGGTGATGATGATGCCGGCGGCGTGTTTGCCGGTGTTGCGCACCATGCCTTCGAGGACCAGGCCCTGGTCGATGATTTTTTTGGCGACGGGGTTGCGGTCGTATTCGCCCTTTAGCTCGGCGGATTTTTTAAGGGAATCGTCGAGCGAGATGTTGAGCTCGTCGGGGATCATCTTGGCGAGGCGGTCGGCCTCGGCGAAGGGCAGGTCGTGCACGCGGGCGACGTCGCGGATGACCATTTTGGGCCCCAGGGTGCCGTAGGTGATGATGTTGGCCACGCAGTCGCG
>JBBRHC010000485.1:0-1929 GCA_038223295.1 Opitutales bacterium | reverse complement strand
ATGGCACAAGATGCTGGATCAGATGGTCGTTCGTGAATCCCGAAGTGCACTGAATAGTGCATTGAGCGGGTGAACGGACGAGCAGATGAGCAGCAGATTGCGCCAGATCGCGGCGATCCACTTCGGATTTCGGGTTTAATCGGAGCACCACGCCGGGGTCCGTGCCTCTCGGCTAATCCGCCGCGCCGAGATTGCATCCCGAAACCGGAGCGCCTTCATCCCGCTGCCATGACGACGCAATACTGGTTGGTGAAAACCGAGCCCGAGGCCTACGCTTGGGAAACACTTGTCCACGACAAACACACCATCTGGGATGGCGTGCGAAATTTCCAGGCCCGCAACCATCTCCGCGCCATGAAACGCGGCGACCACGTCCTGTTCTACGCCAGCGTCACCACCAAGGCCGTGCTGGGCGCCGCCACCGTCAGCAAAGAACACTTCCCCGACCCCTCCGCCGATGAGGGCGACTGGTCGGCGGTGGGGCTCACCGTCGGCGACACCTTCGCCCACCCCGTCGAACTCGCCCGCATCAAAACCGAACCCGAGCTCGCCGAACTCCCCTTGCTCCGCCAAAGCCGCCTCTCCGTCATGCCCTTAAGCAAGACCCATTTCGACCTCCTGGTTAAACTCGGGGCCGGGGACAAACCCGCGTCCAAGGCTTCGCGAAAAAAGTAAACGACGGCGACGCACCTCCCGGCCCGCCATGCCCGCCTCGTCCGCCGCTATCGCCGCAGCCGCCTCCGCCCCCACCCCGCTCGCCGTCCTCGACTGGGGCCGCACCGCCTACGCCGATGCCCTCGCCCGCCAGACCGCCCTCCAAACCGATCGCCTCGCCGGCCTCGCGCCCGATACCCTCGTGCTGACCGAGCACGACCCCGTTTTTACCCTTGGTGTGCGCACCGGAGCCGATCGTAACCTCGTCTGGGATGCCGCCGCCCTCGCGCGCGAAAACATCGCCCTCCACTCCACCAATCGCGGCGGCGACATCACCTACCATGGCCCAGGCCAACTCGTCGCCTACCCGGTCGTGAGCCTCGACACGCGGCGGGATTTGCACGCCTACCTGCGTTTTCTGGAAGACGTTCTCATCGCGACCGTGGCCCGCCAGGGGCTCGCCGCCACCCGCCGCGAAGCCCTCACCGGCATCTGGATCGGCGAGCGCAAGATCGCCGCCATTGGAGTCTCCGTGCGGCGCTGGGTGACGCTCCACGGCGTCGCGCTCAACGTCTCGCCCAACCTCGCCCACTTCGCCGGCATCGTCCCCTGCGGCATCGCCGCCACCGAGGGCACCGTCACCTCCCTCGCCGCCGAGCTCGGCCCGCGTTGCCCCGGCCTCGACGAGGTCGCGGCCGATTTCACCGCCGAATTCAGCGGACGCTGGCCCCCTTTTCGCCAAGGCGAAACCCCGCCTTGACACCTCGCGCCACGCGCAATCGTTTCGCGTCTGTAACTTACCCATCCCGCCCAATGAAACACGCCCTCGCCCTCCTGTTCGCCCTCTCTTCCGCCGCTCTGCTCAAAGCCGATCCGCTGCTCTTCAGCTACAGTTACCCCACCGCGCCCTCGCCCGGCTACCCCGATTTGGGCGGCGAGCTCAACGATGGCCAGGCAGACAACCTCGCATGGAACGGCGTAGACGTCATCACCTTCGCCGACGTCGCCGGGCTGGTCGGCTGGGAGAACGTCGACCCCGTCGTCACCTTCACCTTCGCCAGTCCCGTGACCATCACCTCGGTCGTGGCCTGGTTTGCCGACAGCAATGGCGCCGCCGCCGTCGCCTACCCTACTGGCATCACCCTCTCGGACGGAGCCGGTTTTTCCCAGGTCTTTGCCGTCAGCGATCCCGCCGGCTTAGGCAGCACTGTCCCGGTGACCCTCGACGGCTTTTCCCTCACCACGTCCACCCTCACTCTTCAAGCCCAAAGCGTC
>JBBRHC010000484.1:0-1963 GCA_038223295.1 Opitutales bacterium | reverse complement strand
GAAGCCGCCAACCGGGAACTGGAAACCTTCTCCTACTCGGTCTCCCACGATCTGCGCGCCCCCCTCCGCGCCATCGAAGGCTACGCCGACGTGCTGATCGAGAACCTCGGCGAACGCGCCGACGAGGACAGTCGCGCCTGCGCCTCCCGCATGCACGCCAGCGTCGCCCGCATGAACGCCCTCATCGACGACCTCCTTCGCCTCTCCCGCACCACTCTCGCCGAGGTACACCGCATGCCCGTCGATCTCTCCGCCCTCGCCCACGAAGTCGCGGCCAAGTTCCAGGCCGAGTCCGCCGGCCGGCGCGAAGCCGACTGGATCATCGCCCCCGGCGTCACTGCCGACGGCGACCCCGGCCTCCTCCACGTCGTCATGGAAAACCTCCTGTCCAACGCCTGGAAATACACCGGCAAAAAACCCCGCGCCCGCATCGAGTTCGGCGTCGATCCCCAGCCCGACGGCACCCCCGTCTACTACGTGCGCGACAACGGCGCCGGCTTTTCCATGAAGCGAGCCGGCCGGCTGTTCGGCCCCTTCCAGCGCCTGCACGGCGACCACGAGTTTCCCGGCACCGGCGTCGGCCTCGCCACCGTCCAGCGCATCATCCACAAGCACGGCGGCCGCATCTGGCCCCGCGCCGCCCTCGGCGAAGGCGCCACCTTTTATTTCACCCTGCCGCCCGCCACTGTGAATTAAGCCAACGCACCCGCCTGCGTCGCTCAGAGCCGAAACGCGGTCTCCAGTTTCCCGACCAGTTTTCCCGCCGCCGGCCGCACCCGCGCCACCCGCGGATTCCACGCCAGCACCAGCTCCCGGCTCAGCCCGCGCATCGGCGCGCCGCCGATCTCGACAAAACTTTTCTCCGGCAGATCCGCCGTCGCCAGCGTGGGCAACACCGCCGCAAACCCACCCGAGCGCACCGCCGCCAGCGTCTGCGGAAACGATTGGCAGGACAGCCCGTGCCTCGGCTCCACCCCCAGGCCGTGCGTCAGCGCGCGCAGCCGGTCGCCGAACTGGCCATCCGTGGTCTGCGCCGCCAGCGGATAACGTTCGAACACCTCCACCACGCTGGGCTTTGCCTTTTTACCCAGCAGCGCGACGGGCACGACCAGCGTGTAATTCCACATTCCGAGCGACGCGGATTTCAGCCCCGCCACCAGCGCATCCCGCCGGATGATGCCGAAGTCCACCCGCCCGTCGCCGAGCTGCGCCACGATGTCGTTGGTCCGCAGATTCGTCGTCGCGAAGCGCAGGCCAGGCGTGGCCTTCAGCAGGCCCCCGAGGCGAGGGATCACGAGCCAGTGGATGATGCTATCCCCCGCCGCCAAAGTGTAATCGATCGTCTCCGCCGCGCACTCCGCGCGGAAGTCGTCCAGCGCCCGCATCTGCGCCCGCGCCAGCTCCGCCAGCCGCACGCCCTCCGGCGTGAGTTTCAAGAGTTTCCCCTTCCGCCGCGCCACCTCGCAGCCGAAAAACTCCGCCAGCTCGCGCAGTTGCCGGCTATACTGGCTCTGCCGCACCGGATCGCCCGGCGCCGCCTGCGCGATGCTGCCCGCGTCGTGCACCTCCACGAGCATGCGCAGGCGTTCGAGCGAGAGGCCGCGTTCGGCGAATAGTTTTTCAAACATGACTGACCCGTCAGGTATCCTGCGGCCTTGGGCATGGCAAGGCCGGCCGCGACCTGCTAGCTTCCTCCCACTTCAACGCAACCCTCCGTCCCTTCGCCTTCCGTGCCCTCCAACCGACCAACCACAAACGCCGCCCACCCCATGATGTGGCTGCGGTGCCCGTCACGGATGGAAACGATCCCGGCGATCACGAGTGGCGAAGCGATCGGGCTCCGACCCGGTTGTCTTAGCCTTGATCGATGCGGTGCCGCCTAGCGCCGAGGACTGTTAGCAGCCTCGCCCGCCCGGCCCGCCTCCTCTCTGGAAGCGGGTTTTTTGTGCCCTGCCAGGCACGA
>JBBRHC010000483.1:0-1963 GCA_038223295.1 Opitutales bacterium | reverse complement strand
CGACGACGTCCACCCTCCGCTTCGCCCCTCCACCGCCCTCTGCCCGCCCCGGGAGGCCCGCGCCCGCAGTCGCCCAAGCCTTTTCCTCCAAGGCCAAAGCCCGGTTCCGCACCCGCTACGAGCGCACCCGCGGCGCACCCCTTTTTAGAACCATCGAAATTTCGCCGCTCCGTCCCGAGCCCTCCCCGATTCTCAAATTTCCGAATCTTCACCTTTCACCTCTAAACCTCACAGAATCTTCAGATTTCACCGTTTCCCCTCCCCGTCCCTCCCGTCACCGTGCAAACCACCAAACTCCTCGTCGCCCTTGTCATCGGTTCCTGCGTCATCAGCGCCCTTACCGGTCTCGTCCTTTCGCGCGGCGGCTCCGCGGACTCCTCCCCCGGCGCCACGCCCGCCCGCGCCACCCCGCTCATCGGGCTCTCGCTCGCCACCCTCAAGGAAGAGCGCTGGCAATCCGACCGCGACTTCTTCGTCGCCCGCGCCGAGTCCCTCGGGGCCGAGGTTCTCGTCCAGTCCGCCAACAGCGACGACACCCGCCAGATCGCCGACATCCAGAGTCTCATCAGCCGCCGCGTGGATGTGCTCGTCATCGTCCCCAACAACGGTGCCGCCATGGCCAAGGGCGTCGCCCTCGCCCGCGAGGCCGGCATCCCCGTCATCGCCTACGATCGCCTCATCACCGGCCAGGGCCTCGATCTCTACGTCACCTTCGACAACCGCCAGGTCGGCCGCCAACAAGCCCAGTTCGTCATAGACACGCTCCCCGATGCGAAGCCGCTCCGACTCATCCGCATCTACGGCGCAAAAACCGACAACAACGCCGTCCTCTTCAAACAGGGCCAGGACGACGTCCTCGATCCGCTCATCGCCGCCGGCCGCGTCCAGGTTGTTCACGAGGACTGGGCCGCCGACTGGCGCCCCGAAAACGCCAAACGTATCGCCAACGCCGCCATCACCCGCATCGGTGCCAATGGCTTCGACGCCGTGCTCGCCTCCAACGACGGCACCGCCGGCGGTGCCATCCAGGCCCTGCTCGAAGACGGTCTCGCCGGCAAAAAACTCGTCACCGGCCAGGACGCCGAACGTGCCGCCCTCCAACGCATCGTCGCCGGCACCCAGACCATGACAATCTACAAACCCCTCAAAACCCTCGCCGGTCTCGGCGCCGAGGCCGCCGTCAAGTTCGCCCGCCGCCAGGTCGTCGTCGCCAACGCCGCCGTCAACAACGGCACCTTCGACGTCCCCGCCCTCCTCCTCCCCACCACCGCCGTCACCAAAGCCAACCTCGACGCCACCGTCATCGCCGACGGCTTCCACACCCGCGAAGCCATCTACGGCACCGCCCCATAAAATCCGTCATCCTTCCGACATTTTTCTGTCCCCATTTTTCTGTCAAAAATCCGAACCCATCGGGTCAGAAGTTTTTCACCGAAAAATAGGGACAGGAAAAATAAACCCCGCCGAATTCCCCCGCCCCCGCCCCCGCCTCGTCCGCCCTTAGCGCCCCTTCGCGCCTTTCGCGGTTTAAAACTCCGTCCCCATGCCCGCCTTCGCCACACCGAGCGCCCCCCTCCTCGAAACCCGGGGCATCGTCAAAAAATTCCCCGGCGTCATCGCCCTCGACGGCGTCTCCTTCGACCTCCGCCCCGGCGAGGTCCACGCCGTGTGCGGCGAAAACGGCGCGGGCAAATCCACCCTCATAAAACTCCTCTCCGGCCTCCACGTCCACGGCAGCTACGAGGGCCAGCTCCTCGTCAACGGCACCGAGGCTCGCTTCGCCTCCCTCCAGGACGCCGCCCGCGCCGGCATCGCCGTCATCTACCAAGAACTCGCCCTGGTGGACGAAATGAGCGTCGCCGAAAATATCTTCCTCGGCTCCGAGCCCCGCAAAGCCACCGGCCTCATAGACTGGCCGCGAGTCCACCTCGAGGCCCGTCGCCTGCTCGACCGCTTCGCCCTC
>JBBRHC010000482.1:0-1968 GCA_038223295.1 Opitutales bacterium | reverse complement strand
ATTCGTCATTCGTCATTCGTCATTCGTCATTCGGATTTCGTCATTCGGATTTCCCAGCCCGCCCTCCCTCCTCCCCCGCCATGCCCACGCCCGCCTTCCGCCACTCCGACATCTTCCAACTCGGGCCCGACACCACCGAGTATCGCCTCCTCTCCGCCGAGGGCGTCAGCACCGCCACCTTCGAGGGCCGGACCATGCTCAAAGTCGCCCCCGAGGCCCTCACCCACCTCGCCCGCGAGGCCTTTCACGACGGCAACTTCTACCTCCGCTCCAAACACATCGCCCAGGTCGCCGCCATCCTCTCCGACCCCGAGGCCTCCGACAACGACCGCTACGTCGCCCTCACCCTCCTGCGCAACGCCGAGGTCGCCGCCGGCGGCATCCTCCCCTTTTGCCAGGACACCGGCACCGCCGCCATTTTCGCCATCCGCGGCCAGCAAGTCTGGACCGGCGCAGACGACGCCGCCGCCCTCTCCCAAGGCGTCTACGAAGCCTACACCCGCGAAAACCTCCGCTACTCCCAAAACGCCCCCCTCGACATGTGGCGCGAGGTAAACACCGGCACCAACCTCCCCGCCCAGATCGACCTCATGGCGTCGCAAGGCGCCGAATATAAATTCCTCTTCGTCGCCAAGGGCGGCGGCTCCGGCAACAAGATGTTCCTCTTCCAGGAAACCCGCGCCGTGCTCAACCCCGCCGGCCTGGAGAAATTCGTCGCCGACAAACTCGGCTACCTCGGCACCTCCGCCTGCCCCCCCTACCACCTCGCCTTCGTCATCGGCGGCACCTCCGCCGAGATGACCATGAAAACCCTCAAGCTCGCCTCCACCAAATACTACGACGCCCTCCCCACCAGCGGCGACGAACACGGCCGCGCCTTCCGCGACCTCGAGTGGGAGGAACGCATCCTCCGGATCGCCCGCGCCACCGGCATCGGCGCCCAGTTCGGCGGCAAATATTTCGCCCTCGACGCCCGCGTCATCCGCCTGCCCCGCCACGGCGCCTCCCTCCCCATCGGCATGGGCGTCTCATGCTCCGCCGACCGCAACGTGAAGGCCAAGATCACCGCCGACGGCATTTTCATCGAAAAACTCGAGACCGACCCCGGCCGCTTCCTCGCCCCCGAGCAGCGCCAGATTCGCGACGACCGCTCCGTCCGCATCGACCTTCACCAGCCGATGCCCGCCATCCTCGTCGAGTTGTCAAAACACCCGACCACCACGCGCGTCCTCCTCACCGGCCCGCTCGTCGTCGCACGCGACATCGCCCACGCCAAACTCAAGGAGCGCGTCGACGCCGGCCACGGTTTGCCCGACTACCTGAAAAACCACCCCGTCTACTACGCCGGCCCCGCCAAGACCCCCGTCGGCTACGCCTCCGGCAGCTTCGGCCCCACCACCGCCGGCCGCATGGATAGCTACGTCGACCTCTTCCAATCCCTCGGCGGCAGCCTCGTGATGCTCGCCAAGGGCAACCGCTCCAAGGCCGTCACCGACGCCTGCGCCAAGCACGGCGGTTTCTACCTCGGCAGCATCGGCGGCCCCGCCGCCATCCTGGCCAAGGAGAACATCAAAAAAGTCGAGCTGCTCGAATATGCCGAGCTCGGCATGGAGGCCGTCTGGAAGATCGAGGTGGAGGATTTCCCCGCCTTCATCCTGGTCGACGACAAGGGCAACGACTTCTTCGCCCAAGGCTGCGGCGCCTGCCTCCCCGGCGGCACCCCCGCCGCCGCAAAAAACCCCGCCCCCGTCTGATTCCGACGCTCGCATCTCCCCCCGCCGGGAGCGGCCAAGTTGGTGTTAATTCCAATTCGCTTTCAAAGTGATCTTAATTGGCCGAGGACGGCCTAACCCAGAAGGTTGTGCTGTCGCGAAGCCGACAGCACGACCCTAGTTGAACAAGCCCACGAATCTCCCCCGAGCGCCGTCCGCCGGTCTTATGCGGATTGTGTTTGAGCCGCTTTCCTTA
>JBBRHC010000481.1:0-1971 GCA_038223295.1 Opitutales bacterium | reverse complement strand
CGCGTATTTAGGATGGAAGGCGAGGCCGAGGAGGCCGGATTCGCCATCAAACATGAAGTTGGTGCCCGAGCCGGTGCCGACGCCGGCGATGGAGCGCACGTCAAGGAAGGCGCTCTTCGCGGGGGCGCCGCCGGTGAGGGTGACGACTTGGATGACGCCGGTTTTTTCTACGATGAAAACGCGGCCGGTCTCGCCTGGCGGGGTTGCGATGGCGAGGGGCTGGCTGAAGGTGAGGGTGCCGAGGGCGTTTTCCAGTTGGTAACCGGTGGCGGCGGGCAGATCGGCCGGGAGGGTGAGGGTGGTCGGCGTCTGGCGAACGAGTTGCGCGCGGGCCGGGGGGACGGGGAGGCTTGAGAGCAGCGCGAGGCCGATCCCGAGGGTGAGGAGGGGGCGGGCGGAGGTCATGGGGTAAAGACAGAGGACGAGCGGGCGGGCAGGACGTGGACGCAGGGGCAAGAGGCGAATGCGGACGGATGGAGTGGGACGGACTCGGACGGACGCACCGCCTAGGAAAGGAGGGATGCGGACGAAGGCGAACGCGGCGGGCGCGGTCCGAAGGGGGTTCGCGTGTTTTGACGCGAAATTATTAAGGGCTGAGCGAGAGGACTGAGCGGCGGGCGTGGGAGATGTACTCGGAGTTTATGGAATCGACACGGAGCCAAGCCGGAGCGCGGACACAGAGGTCACAGAGGAAGGCCAATTCAAATTTCACGCGGATTGGCCCTGTGCTCTTCTCTGTGTCGGAGCCCGGTGTCGTCTGTGACGTGCTGCGTTTTTGCCCCTAATTCTTGCCCGAAATTTTGGCCTCGTCAGGGTTGCGCGCCTGCGGGGAGTTGTTCTTGCTCGCCGGTTTCCGTTTCACCCCTCGCCTCCGCCCCGGTCTCCGCAGGAGGCTTTGTTTTCCGATCTGCCTACGTAATAGCCCTATGCAAAAACTCGCCCGCCCGCGTCGCTGGTTGCTTATTCTGGCCCTCGCCGGCGCCACCCCGTTCCCGGCCCCGGTGGCCTTCGCCCAGCTCGCGTCCTCGCGAGTGCAGCAGGCCCACATCGACAACTGGGTGCTCTCCCAGGTCGGCGTGAAATAGCCCAAGTACCACCCGCCCCGTCCGTCCCTCCACTTCGCGCATTTTTTCCGTCTTATCTCTTTCCCCCTCAGACTATGACTACCCAACCCAACCCCGCCTCCCTCCGCCGCCCCTCCGCCCGCCTCGCCGCCGCCTTTCTAGCGCTGGCCTCCGCCGCCCTGCCTCTCTCGGGCGCGCAGCTCCTCAGCACCGACTTCAACACCCCCAAGACCACCTGGGCTTCCGTCACCGCCTCCACCAGCGGCGACCAGGTAAAGGCCAAGGCCGCGATTGAGAACGTCGGCACCATCGACGTTTTCCGCACCACCACCCGCACCGGCGCCCTCCACCTCACCGCCGACAGCAGCCGCACCAGCGGAGCCTGGCACGCCACCCTGGTCTCTCCCGCGCTGCCGGTGAAAAACGCCGAGACCGCCCTCGGCAAGCTCACCCTCGCCTTCATGCTCTCGGCCTCCACCGCCCAGCCCGTCCGCGTGCTGGTCGAGTCACTCGACGCCACCGGCGCCCCCACCGGCGCGCTGGCCGGCGTGGTCACGCCCGCCGCCCCCGACTTTTATCAACGTTTCGTGCTCGATTTCGACCAGTTGCAGGCCGCCGCCGGCATCGCGGGTAAATTCGACCCCACCGCCCCCTCCGTCCGCCTGAGCTTCTCCATCGGTCGCGATGACAAGGGCCAGGGCTGGCGCACCGCCATGGATCACGCCCTCGCGGTGGACAACATCCACTACGCCACCCCGGCCTTCTACGTCAGCCCCACCGGCAAGGCCGGCAACGACGGCCTCACCGAGGCGACCGCCTTCCCCCACCCGCAGGATGCCCTCGATGTCGCCGCCCCCGGCGATATCGTCGCCCTCATGAACGGCACCTACGGCGAAGGCCGCCAGGG
>JBBRHC010000480.1:0-1986 GCA_038223295.1 Opitutales bacterium | reverse complement strand
GCCATCTCCGCGGAATAAAGCTTCTGCTCGTTCGACCGCCGCGCGATGATCGGAGCATGAGCCTCCCGCTCCCCGCCTTCGCCCGCCTCGCCCTTCTCGCGCTGTTCTCCGTGATCGCGCTCCGCCTCGGCGCCGCCGACTCCGCGCCGATCCCGCTCTTCGACGGCAGCTCGCTCGCCGGCTGGCAGGCCGCCGAAAACCCGGCCTCCTTCCGCGTCGAAGACGGCGTCATCGTCTGCCAAGGTCCGCGCGCCCATCTCTTCTACACCGGCCCCGACGGCGCGGCCGCCTTCGAAAATTTCGAATTGTCCGCCGAGGTCATGACAAACCCCGGCGCCAACTCCGGCCTCTACTTCCACACGGCCCCGCAGGCCACCGGCTGGCCCGCGCAAGGTTTTGAAGTGCAGGTGAACAATTCCCAAAAGCAACACGGCGACTATCTCGAACTCAAGATGACCGGCAGCCTCTATGGCATCCGCAACGTCTACCGCACTCCCGCCCGCGACAGCGAGTGGTTCACGCTCACCATCCGCGTCCAAAAACCCCGCGTGGAAATCCGCGTCAACGGCGTCCTCGTCGTCGATTACGTCGAGCCCGCCGAACCCTTGCCAACCGGCGCCCCCAAAGTCTCGCGCCTCGGTCGCGGCACTTTCGCCCTCCAGGCGCACGACCCGGAGAGCACCGCGCGCTACCGCCATCTCCGCGTGACTCCGCTCGCCCCCGGCACCGCCGCGACCGAACGTCCCGCCCTCGACGCCGTCGGCGTCCAGCGTCTCGCCCTCGGCAAAGCCAATTTCCCACTCGTCGATCTGCACACGCACCTGAAGGGCGGACTCACCCTCGACCAGGCGCTCGTCCTCTCGCGCGCCACCGGCATGGGCCTCGGCATCGCGACCAACGGTGGCGTCGGCTTCCTCATCCAAAACGACTCCGCCGCCCTCGCGTTCCTCGAAACGATGAAAGACCGCCCCGTCTTCCTCGCCCTCCAAGCCGAGGGCCGCGAATGGGTCCGTATGTTCTCTCCCACCACGCGCGCCCGCTTCGACTACATCTTCACCGACTCGATGACGTTCACGAACCGGGCCGGCAAACGCCTGCGCCTCTGGCTGCCCGAAGAGGCCGACATCGGCCCCGACACCGCAGGCTTCATGGAGGAACTCGTCGCCGCCGCCGTCCACATCATCGAGACCGAGCCGATCGACATCTACGTCAACCCCACCTTCCTGCCGGCCTCGATCGCCGCGCATTACGACGAACTCTGGACCGAGCCGCGCATGCAACGCGTGATCGCCGCCGCCGTGCAGCACCGCGTCGCCATCGAGATCAACGCCCGCTACAAGATTCCCTCCGAGCGCTTCCTCCGCCTCGCCAAAGCCGCCGGCGCGAAATTCACGATCGGCACCAACAACACCGCCGCCCAGGATTTCGGCGACTGGTCCTATCCGATGGAGATGCAGCGCAAGCTCGGCCTCACGTGGAAGGACATGTGGATCCCCGGCCACTCTCCCAGCCGCGCCCAACGCGCCCTTCTCCCGCCGCCCTGAACCGCATTTTCATCCGCTACAACTTTCTCGCGCCCGTTCGCTTCGTCCGCCTCCGAATTATTCGATCCCTTTCGGCTCCGCGGCCCTACCTCCTCACTCCTACTCGGTCACGACAAACTTCTCCGTCCCCGCCTCGCGCGTCACCCGCGCCACCTCGTCCCACCGGAGCAACACCAGCCGCATCCGCTCCAGCCACTGCGCATCGTCGACCGTCCACTTTCCCTCCCGGATCACCCGCGGTGCCGCCAAAGTGAATTGGTGCGCCTGCACTTCGACACCCCCGATCCACACGCTCGGCGACGGATCGCTGCTGGCAACCGCCAGTCTGCCGCGCTCGCGGTCAACTCCGTAGTAGATTGGCCGCTGCCAGCGCCCCAACGGAAAATTGTTCGATAAAATTCCCGCCAACGACCGCGTATCCACGATTTGCACCACCACGTCC
>JBBRHC010000479.1:0-1998 GCA_038223295.1 Opitutales bacterium | reverse complement strand
ATGGCCGGTGCCAAGACCCGCCTTATCGGCCCGAATTGCCCCGGCCTCGTCACCCCCGGCACCGGCGACAAGAGCAATGGCGGCTGCCGCATCGGCATCGCCCCCGGCTACATCCACCAGAAGGGCCACGTCGGCGTCGTTTCCCGCTCCGGCACCCTCACCTATGAGGCGGTCTTCCAGATCACCTCCAAGGGCCTCGGCCAGTCCACCTCCGTCGGCATCGGCGGCGACCCGGTCAACGGCACCAGCCACCTCGACGTGATCAAGCTCTTCGACGCCGACCCCGACACCTACGGCATAATCCTCATCGGCGAAATCGGCGGCAACGCCGAGGTCGAGGCCGCCCGCTGGATCAAGGACAACTGCACCAAGCCCGTCGCCGGCTTCATCGCCGGTGCCACCGCCCCCGCCGGTCGCCGCATGGGCCATGCCGGAGCCATCGTGGGTGGGGCCGAGGATACGGCCGCCGCCAAGATCGCGGTCTTCGAAGAGTGCGGCATCGAGGTCGCCGCGACCCCCTCCGACATGGCCGACGCCCTCCTCCGCGCCGCCGCCAAAAAAGGCGTCTCGCTAAGCTAGCTTCCCGTGTAGGGCGGGGTCGCCGCACCCCGCCGTCCACCTCCGCCTTCATCCGCCGCCGTCCGCCTCCGTCCGTCCGAGAGTGGCATGGGCGTCCCGCACATGGGATCGGCGGCGAACGGGCAGGATGCCCCTTCGCCCACGGGCGGGCCGCCCGTGCCGCGCCGGGGAAACGTCCCTTTCATCACTTTGTCTTACAATGCCCGAGCCGGCTTGTTCAGGGTGTGCGACCAAAAACCCGATGCTTTTGGATTTTAAGTAGCGTGACCGCCGGGCGCGCCGCTACGAAGCCCGGACGGCCCGGCGGTCCATCCCCACCCTCGATCAGGCTAAAAACCACGGGTGTTTGGTATGTGACCGGCTGGTTCGGGTGCGCGCAGGCCGGAGGCGGGGAGCGTGCGGGCCAGGCGCAGCGCGTCATCGCGGCGGCCGGCATCGGGCAGGCGGCGGACCGCCAGGAGCACGACTCGCTCGCGCAGCCGGGGATTGGCGATCCCGTCGAGCGCTTGCTCGGCCAGCGCGAGTTCGCCTTCGCCGGTCGCTGTCGTGGCAAATTCGGCCAGTCTCCCGTCGCGTAGGGCGCCGTCGGTCAGCAGGGAGATCGTCGCGAGCCGGCGAGGCCAGCTCCTTCCGCTGCCGGTCGGAAACCTCCGGCGCAGACGGCGCGGGCACGGACGGCTCCGTGACGAACGGCGCGGGGCGCGGGCGAGTTCTCCGGCGGGGCGGGTGGCGTGGGTGAAGCGGTGGGGCTTTCCTCTTTCGAACCGATGGTTTCTCCCGGTGTCGGCAGCACGGGCGCGGGAGCGGAGACCGCAGCGAGGGAAGAGGCCGAAACCACCGGATCGGCCTGACGGGCCGGGGTTGTGGCGCGAGCGCGGGCGCGAAAATGGGCGAGCGAGACGCCGAGTATAATAAGAAGGGCCAGGGCGGAAAACATCCAACGCTTGCCGACGCGCGGCGCGGTTGGCGTGGGTTTCGCCGGCGGTGGCGCGGGAGGAGGTGTCGGAAACCGGAGCGGGAGCCGGGGTCGGGGACGCGGGCTCGGTGGCGGGCGACGGCGGCGGGATGGCGTTTTGCAGCGAGTCGCGAAACTCGGTGGCGGAGGCGAAGCGGCGGGCAGGCTCGGGCTCCAGCGCACGCAGCACGACGGAGTCGAATCGCGCGTCCACCGGCGCGCGGCGCGACGGGCCCGGACCCGCAGAGGGTCGGGCGACTCGCCGGTGAGGAGTTGATAAAGCACCACGCCAAGGGAGTAGATGTCGGCGCGATGATCGACCTCGGCGGGGCGGTGGCGTTGCTCGGGCGCCATGTAGGACGGGGTCCCCATGATCCGGCCGGCCTCGCTTAGCCCGAGTTCGGTGCTCGGAAGGCATTTTTCGTAATTTCCGGTGTCTTAATTACGTAAGTTGTTAATTACCA
>JBBRHC010000478.1:0-2007 GCA_038223295.1 Opitutales bacterium | reverse complement strand
CAGGAAACCTTCGTGCACGCCGCCCGCTCCATCGCCTCCTTTCGCCACTCTCTTCCATCGTCACTACCCCGCCTCCACGCCTTCGCCTATCGGCTCGCCCTCTGCTCCACCTCCGCCGATGACGTCGCCCAGGAAACCTTCGTGCACGCCGCCCGCTCCATCGCCTCCTTTCGCGGCGACGCCTCCTTCAAAAACTGGCTCTACGCCATCGCCGCCAACCGCGCCCGCGACCACCTCCGTCAACGCGCCCGCCGCACCCGCCTCGACACCGCCCTCACCCTCCTCGCCCCCGACTCCGACTCGCCCGAGCCCGACCCCACCTCCCTCGCCCACGACGCCGTCCGCGCCGCCCTCGCCCGCCTCTCCGATCCCCACCGCGAGGCCATCGCCCTCGTCTATTACGAAAATCTCAGCCACGCCGCCGCCGCCCGCATCCTCGGCTGCGCGGAATCCACCGTCTCCTGGCGCGTAATCCGTGCCCGGCAAAGCCTAAAAAAGCACCTCCGCGCGCCGCTCTCCGCCGCCACCCTCCGCCATGTCTGACCACGATCTCCGCTCCCGCCTCGCCGCGCTCCACCCGCCCGCCCCCTCCGGATCCGCCCGCGACCGCGCCCTCCATCGCGCCAACCTCGCCCTCGCCTCCGCCCGACCAGCCGCCTCCGATCCGGCTTCGTCCACCAGCGGCACCCGCCCCCCCTTTCTCCGCCCCCTCGCCATCCTCGCCGCCTCCGCCCTCCTCCTCGTTCTCGGCCTCCGCCTCGCGCCCCGCCCGGTCGCCTCATCACCCACCTTCGCCGCCGCCTCCGCCGCCGATTCCCGCCAGCTCCTCGCCCAGCTTGATCAACTTTTCCCCGGCCAGCTCAACGCCCTCGTCGAAACCAACGGCGTCCTCCGGCTCGATCTCTCCTCCGCCCCCTCGCCAGCCAACGCCACCCCCGACGACCAGTCTATCGTCCTCGAATTCACCCGCGCCGGCCGCCACCTCCGCGTCCTCGCCTACAGCGGCCGCCCCGTCCGCATCGAGCTCGACGGCGTCACCCTCCGCTTCGATCCCCTTCTCACCACCGACCGCGCCATCGTCCTCTCCGGCGACGACTTCGTCTGGATCCCCGGCCAACCCGCCCCGCGCCTGCACGCCGGCTGGCAGCTCGAGGCCCGCCCGCTCTCCCCCGTCCTATGAACGCCTCCCGCCCCGCGCTCGTCGCGTTCGCTCTCGGCCTCCTCTTCGGCCCGCCTCCCCTCCGCGCCACCGCCACCCACCGCGTGCTCGATCTCGGTAAACCCGACGCCCTCGAAACCGGCGCTCTCGACCCTTCGCCCTCGACCCCCGCCTCCGCTTCCGAGCCCCTCGCCCTCGTCGCCGGCCAAACCTCGACCCTCCGCCTCCTCCCCGCCGTATCCACCGATCCTTACAACGGCGCCGTCGCCCGGCTTTCCCAGCTCGGCGGCGCCCTCTCCGCCCCGCTCGATCTCCCCATCCTCCTCACCCCCGACCCCGCCGACCCCCGCATCCTGCTCGTCCGATTCACGCCGCCACCCGTCACCGGGCCCACCCGCTTCGCCCTCCGCCTCGGCGACACGTCTCCCATCCTCCTCCTCGTTTTCCCCGCCGTCCGCCACGACCTCCCGTCGCTAGCCGAAGCTCTAGAGACCAGCCGCCTCAACCTCGCCGTCTCCGGCCGCTCCCCCGAACTTCGGGCCTGGCTCCGCGCCGAACACCTCCCCTTCGAGGATTTCGGCGCCGACGCCCCCGCCCGCGTCCCGGCCGACACCCTTCTTCTCGCCGCCTTTCCCCCCACCGACGATCCCCTCCTCGATCCCGCCACCCCCGCCGCCGCCTCCGCACGCCTTATCGTCTTCATCGAATCCCCCACCCTCCTTTCCGGCGTCTATCCGCTATTCGCCGCCCCCTCCGCCATCCCGCCTGCGCACCGATTCAAGATCACCCTCCCGCTGCTCCCCCCCCACCCCGCCCCCCCACGCGCCCGCGCGCCCCGCCCCCCCCCG
>JBBRHC010000477.1:0-2007 GCA_038223295.1 Opitutales bacterium | reverse complement strand
GCCCCACTCCCGCTCTCGGCCGCACCCCCCACCCCCCCCAGCCCCACCCCCACCCCCCCCCCCGTCGCCCCCCCCCGCCGCCGGCGGTTGCCGGGGGACCCCCGTCGCCCTCCACCCGCCCCTCTCCTACCCGCCGCCCCGCCCGTCGCCCTCCCCCTCGCCCCCCATGCCCGCCCCCGCCCAGACCTCGCCCCACGCCCCGCCCCGCGCGGGCCTTTGCGCGACGTTCTGGCGCCTCTGGTTCGCCTATCGCCGGGGCACCCCCAACCTCCGCCGCCTCATCCCGGACAAAGTCGCGACTTTCCGTTTCCCCTGGAGGGCCTGCGCGGTCGCCTGCGTGCCGCTCTACGGCCTGCACCTCGCCGCCCCGCCCCTTATCCGCCGCGTTGGCAAACTCGTCTTCCCCATCGCGGCCCTGGTCGCCCTCGCCGCCTGCGGCCAGGCGCTCGGCGGCGCCGCCTTCGGACTCCTCGTCGCGTTCCACGCCATTGGCGTCTCCGCCTACCTCGACTTCGCCCACCCCGCCCTGCGCCTCGCGCGCCCGCTCGCCATCGCCGCCGCCGCGGCGCTCTTCCTGCCTCCCGTTGCCGCGCGCCTCGCCGCCTTCGTCGTCATCCCCGTCGCCACGTCCACCGGCGGCGTCCTGCTGATCAATCCCCGCTCCGCCGCTCCGGTCCCGCGCCCCGGCGAGCTCATCGCCTACGAGCTTTCCTCCGGCTACTCCGGGGGCATCCGCGTCGAGGCCGGCATCTACCTCGGTCGCGTGCTCGCCGGTCCCGGCGCCACCGTCACCTTCCACCCCGGGACCTACCGGGTAAACTCCCTCGCCCACCCCGCCCTCCCCCGCATGCCCACCGAGGGCGCGCTGCGGGCCGACGCCGGCCAATCCATCGTCTGGCCCACCGTGTTCCACTTCAGCCGCGCCGGCGGCGTATTTCCGGTCGAACGCGCGCTCATCAACGATTCCGCGCTCGTCGGGCGGCCCTACTCCCGTTGGTTTTGGCGCACCCCCACGCCATAAGCCGTTTCAACAACCTCGAATTCGGCTCCACCCGCGCGAGGCCAGCCGCCGCGACGCGGTCAAGGACGGGGCCTACCACCTCGCCGAAGGCCTCGGCCTGTGTCACCGCGGCCTCTACGACCCCGCCCTCCGCGCCTACTCGCGCGTCCTCGAGCACAACGCCGCCAACCCCCACGCCTGGTGCGCCCAGGTCCGCATGCTCGTCGAGCTGGGCGAGCTCCGCGAGGCCAAGCTCTGGGTCGACAAGGCGCTCGAGCGTTTCGCCACCGATCCCGAGCTGCTCGGCGCCAAGGCCGTCGTCCTCGCCCGCACCGGCGAGCTCGGCGCCGCCCTCGCCTTTTCCGACGCCTCGGTCGAGGAGCGCGGCGACACGCCCCACGTCTGGCTCGCGCGCGGCGAGGTGCTGCTCGCCCGCGACGACTCCGGCGCGCCCTACTGCTTCGAGCGCGCCCTCGCCCTGCGCCCGCGCGACTGGTCGCTCCACTGGCTCGCCGCCCGCATCCACGCGTTCCACCGCCGCTTCGCCCTCGCCCACGCCCGCCACGCCCTCGAACTCGCGCCCGACCGCGCCGTCGCCTGGCTGGAGTGCGGCCGCTGCGAACTCGTCCTCGGCCTCGCCGGCCGCGCCCGCGAATCCTTTGCCCAGGCCACCCAGCTCGATTCCGCCTTGCCCGGCCTCCACCAGGCCGCGCAATCGCTCAATGGCGACACCCTCGCCAACCGCCTCTTTCGCCGTTTCCGCGCCCGCTTTCCATTACTCCCAAGCTTGATCGTCTCTTCACCCTCGTCGCCGAGGTGCGCGCCTCCGATCTGCACCTCATTGTCGGCGTGCCCCCGAGCCTGCGCGTGAATGGCGAGATCATTTTCTCCGACGACGACATCGTCTCCGTCGCCGTCGCCGCCGCATTCCTCGAAGCCATGCTCGACCCGGTGCAACGCGCCGCCTTCGAGCGCGACTGGGAGCTCTGCGTCTCGCTCCACCACTC
>JBBRHC010000476.1:0-2011 GCA_038223295.1 Opitutales bacterium | reverse complement strand
GGGGTCGTCTTCGCCCCCGACGTCGTCGAAGAGCTCTCCTCGGAACGCGTGCTCGTCATGCAACGCATCCTCGGCCGCCCGGTGGACGCCCCCGCCCTCGCCCCCGAGGCCGCCCGCGAGCTCGCCCGCGCCGGCGCCGCCTCGCTGTTCCACCAGGTGCTCGTCGCCGGCTTTTTCCACGCCGACCCCCACGCCGGCAACGTCCTCGTCGCCAACGACGGCCGCCTCTGTTTCCTCGACTGGGGCCTCGCCGGCCACCTCACCCGCCGCCTCCGCCACGCCCTCGCCGACCTCTTCCTCGCCGCCGTCGAGCAGGACGCCGAACGCGTCGTACAAATCGCCTCCGAGCTCGGCAGCCCCGCCGGCCGCGCCGACCTCCGCGCCATGGAGCGCGACGTCACCCTCGCCCTGCGCGAGGATTTCAACCGCGCCATCGGCCAGGTAAACCTCGGCCGCGCCATGCTGAAACTCCTCTTCATCTTCGGCCGCAACGGCATCTCCCTCACCAGCGACTACTCCCTCATGGCCAAGGCCGTGCTCTCCATCGAGGAGGTCGCCCGCACCCTCGACCCGCAGTTCGATCTCAAGCGCGCCGCCCGCCCAGTGCTCGACACCCTGCAAAAAGAGCGCACCGGCCCCCGCGCCGTCCTGCGCGATACCCGCGCCATGCTCCGCAGCACGCTGGGCAGCCTGCGCGATCTCCCCGGCGAGATGCACCGCATCATCCGCCGCATCGAGCACGACGAGCTCACCATCAAGTTCCAGCACCAAGGCCTCGACGACCTCGACGACGCCCTCAAGACCTCCGCCAACCGCATCGCCCTCGGCTTCATCAGCGGCTCCCTCCTCATCGGCAGCTCGCTCATCGTCGCCTCCCGCGACGGCACCAACAACACCCTCAGCATCGTCGGCTACCTCCTCGCCGCCGCCATCGCGGCCTACGTCGTCTACGGCATCTTCCGCGAAGGCCGCTGATTCAGCCATTGGCACAGGCATTCCTGCCTGTCGGATTGCTCGGACGAGGTCCGCCCTGCTTACCCGCCATGGTCGCGTGCGCAAACCTGCGACATATTCCGTCGCTCGCTTGGTTATAATACGTCGCACCATGCCCAAAGCCTCCGCCCACGACATCATCAGCCGCCAGTGGCAACTCCTCCGACGCCTGCCCCGCCGCCGACCCGGAGTCACCGCCGCCGAACTCCAATCCCACCTCGAAACCGAGGGCTTCTCCGTCACCAAACGCACCATCGAACGCGACCTGCTCGAACTGGAGCGGCATTTCCAACTCGACTGCGACAACCGCTCCAAACCCCACCACTGGCGCTGGCGCGACGGTGCCGTCACTGAACTCGGCGGCCTCGACATCTCCGACGCCCTCAGCCTCGCCCTTGCCGAGCAAGCCATCCGCCCCCTCCTCCCCGCCAGCCTCCTCCGCGCCCTCGAACCCCGCTTCGCTCTTGCGCGAAGCAAACTCGCGGGCCTCGAAAAACACTCCTTCGCGCGCTGGCTCGATAAAGTCCGCAGCGTGCCCGCCGCCCTGAACTTTCAAGCGCCCCGGATTCCCGACGCCGTGCTTCGAACCGTGCACGAAGCCCTGCTCGAGGAAACCTGCCTGGAAATCGCCTACGCCAACCCCGGCGACCGCAAAGCCAAGACTCTCCCGCTCCACCCCCTGGGTTTAGTACAACGCGGCCCGGTCGCCTACCTCGTCACCAGCGCCCACGACTACGACGACCCGCGCCTCTACGCCCTGCACCGCATGAGCCGTGCCCGTCGCCTGGACACACCGCGCCGCGTCCCTCCGGGCTTCACCCTCGATGCCTGTCTCGCCGCCGGTCACCTCGACTTCGCCCCCGGCGAACCGATTATATTAACCCGAAATCCGAAGTGGATCGCCGCGATCTGGCGCAATCTGCTGGTCATCTGCTCGTTTGTTCACCCGCTCAATGCACTATTCAGTGCACCTCGGGATTCACGAACGACCATCTGATCCAACTTCTTGCGCCATCTC
>JBBRHC010000475.1:0-2032 GCA_038223295.1 Opitutales bacterium | reverse complement strand
CCTTCATTCCGCCGAATAAAGGCATGAACGCCGCGTCGGCGGTTTTGTGGGCGGTTTGTTCCTGGTCGTTTTCCATCCCAACTGACTTGCCTGAATGTCCTTCCCTATGACCACACCCGATTCCACTTCGGAGTTCGGGTTTAATGCGCAAAAACCTGCGCGACCGCCGCCCCGCGTGTCTCCACCTCGAGCTTCGCATACAGATTTTCGCAATGCCGCTTCACCGTCGCCGCGCTCACCCCGAGTATGCGTGCGATCTCGCCATTGCGTTTACCCTCCGCGATCCAGTGCAACACCTCCGCCTCGCGCGCGGTCAGCCGCGCCGAGCCCGCCACCCGCTCTAGCCCTGAGCGCCTGCCACTTCCTGTCACCCCCGTCGCCAAGGCTTCCCGACGCTCCACCGCCCGCAGTCCGTGCCGGAGATGCGCCGCCAAGCTGCGCCCCACCCTCAACTCTTCGTCGCTGAAATCGACGTCCCGGTTCACCCCCATCGCCACCACACACGCGCCGCACCGCAGGCCTAGCGCGAGCTGCCAACGCACTCCAAAAGGCCGGAAACCCACCGTAAATAATTGAGAGTCGCCAAACGCCAACCCGCTCACCCGGTCACTCAAACGCCACGCCCCAAACTCGCCCTCAGCCATGCCGCCCAGCAATCCGACCAGCGGATTATCTCGCGCCACGCACTCCGCGACCTCCGTCGAAACCTCCGCCAGATTCGCCACCGATCAATTCACTCGCACCCCGTAGTCTCCGGTTTGTAAATTTATGCGATCCAGCGTGATGAAGGCCCCCGGAAACATCGCCTCACAAAAGGTCATCGCATGCTCCGCCCAGCGCTCAGCCGATTCCGCCTCATGCACCGCCAACCCATAATCCAACCAGACCGCCCGGTCCTTCATCGCGATAAACGAAGCTTCCACTGGCTCGGCTCGGGTCGGGGAACACATACCTCTACACTACAAGCATCTACGATGCCACGAATCCAGCTATGCCGGGAGGGCCATGAATGTCACCCTATTGTCGCGCTCGACAGCTCCGTCCGCCACCGCGACATAATATCCAATCCCATGCTGGCCTGCCGTTCGCTCGATGTCCTTCCCCGCCCCGGCGCCGCCCCGCTCGTGCGCGCGGTCGATGCCGATTTCGCCGCCGGGCGCTTGCACGCCGTCATCGGCCCCTCGGGCTGCGGCAAGACCACCCTGCTCAAAGGTTTGCTCGGCATCCTGCCCACGCGCGGCGAGATCCTCCTGCGCGGCGCGCCCGTCGCCGACCGCGCCACCCTGCTGCGCGAGGTCGCCTTTGCCCCCCAGTTCAGCATCGCGCACGGTAAACTCACCGTCGCCGAGACCCTCGCCGCCGCGCTCCGCCTCTATCGCAAAAACCATTCCCCGGGCGCCGTCGCCGCCCGCCTGCCCGAGCTCCTCGGGTTGGTCGGCCTCGGCGAACGGGCCGATACCTTCGTCGAAAAACTTTCCGGCGGGCAGCTCCGGCGCCTCGGCCTCGCCCTCGAACTCGCCGCCGAGCCGGCCTGCCTGCTGTGCGACGAGGTCACCAGCGGGCTCGATCCGCGCGGCGAGGATCAGATCCTCGCCGTCCTGCGCCGCCTCGTCGCCGAGCAGGGGCGCACCGTGGTCTGCGTGATTCACAACCTCGCCAAGCTCGACCGCTTCGATCTCGTCACCGTCGTTTACGGGGGCGCGGTGGTGTTTCAGGGCGCGCCCCGCGCCCTGCTCGCCCACTTCGGCATCGGCGATGCCCTCGCGCTCTACGACCAGCTCGCCGCCCACCCGGTCGAGGTCTGGCAGAACCGGCGCCCCGCCCCGCCTTCGCCGCCTCCTCCGCCGCAGCCCCAGGCAGCCGCCACGGCGGTCGAGCTTCGCCCCGCCGCGCCGTCCCGCCCGGGCTTCGGCTCCCAGGTGGCCACCTTGCTCGCGCGCCGCTGGCGGCTGTTCACCCGGGATCGGGGCACGCTCGCGCTCACCGCCGCGATCACGTTTGGTTTTCCCTGCCTGGTGGTGATTTTCGCGCT
>JBBRHC010000474.1:0-2050 GCA_038223295.1 Opitutales bacterium | reverse complement strand
GCCGTTCCCGCTCCCGCCCCCGCTCCGACCCCCGCTCCCGATTCCCGCTCCCCGCCTCCTTCATGAACGACGCCGCCCTCGAAGACGACCTCCCCGACTCCGCCTCCACCCCCGCCGCACCCGGCGAGGTCGGCCTCGTCGAGTCCCACGACTTCGTCTCCGCCGCCCCCTTCCCCTGCGACGACGGCCGCACCCTCCCCGGCTTCACCCTCCGCTTCGAGACCTACGGCCGTCTCAACCCCGCCCGCGACAACGCCGTCCTCGTCTGCCACGCCCTCTCCGGCGACCACCACTGCGCCGGCATCCACGCCCTCACCGATAAAAAACCCGGCTGGTGGAACAACCTCGTCGGCCCCGGCAAAGCCGTGGATACCAACCGCCACTTCGTCGTCTGCGCCAATGTCCTCGGCGGCTGCCAGGGCTCCACCGGCCCCCACACCCCCGATCCCGCCACCGGCCGCGCCTACGGCATCACCTTCCCCGCCGTCACCATCCGCGACATGGTGCGCTCCCAAAAACGCCTCCTCGACCACCTCGGCGTCCGCCGCCTCCGCTGCGCCCACGGCGGCTCCATGGGCGGCATGCAGGCCCTCCAGTGGGCCATCGAGTATCCAGATTTCTGTGACAAAGTCCTCGCCATGGCCACCACCGCCCGCGAGGGCGCCCAGGCCATCGCCTTCAACGAGGTCGGCCGCCAGGCCATCCTCCAGGATCCCGATTGGAACCAGGGCGACTACCCCGCCGGCGGCGGCCCCCGCGTCGGCCTCGCCATCGCCCGCATGATGGCCCACATCACCTACCTCTCCGACGCCTCGATGGACCGTAAATTCGGCCGCCGCGAAGTCCGCCCCGCCCCCCCCGCGAGCGCCGCTTCGCCACCCGCCCCGTCCGCCGCCCCCCCCCGTCCCGCCACCGCCTTCGACATCGAGTTCGAGGTGCAAAGCTACCTCCGCTACCAAGGCCAGAGCTTCATCAACCGGTTCGACGCCAACACCTATCTTTACATCACCCGCGCCATCGACCGCTTCGACCTCGCCTCCAGCTACGGCGGCACCCTGGAAAAAGCCTTCGCACCCGTGAAAGGCGATACCCTTGTGGTCGGCTTCACCAGCGACTGGCTTTTCCCGCCCGAGCAAAATCGCGGCATCGTCCTCGCCCTCCAACGCGCCGGCAAACACGCCTCCTACGCCGAGCTCGCCACCGACCTCGGCCACGACTCCTTCCTCCTCGAAAGCCCCGGGCTCTACGCCCTCGTCCGCGCCTTCCTCGAACGCTAAAACCCCCGACCCGTCACCCGGGCCCGCGCCGAACTCGCCGCCAATTTCAAAGCCCGCCAAAGCCCGCGCCTCACCGGACGCCTTTCGCCACCGCGCTGGCGCAAGAATTGGACTCGAAATCCGAATTGGCCACCGATGGCCCCGAGTTCACGCCCCTGGCAAAAGAGCTCAAAAACCACTGGCCGACCGCCAATCCCTGGCCCCTCCCCGTAGCGGCAGGACGTAGTCGTTTCGTCTTCCGCCGACAGTCGTTTCGTCCCCAGCCACCCCCCCCATTTCCCTCCCGTAGCGGAATAGCGGCGCCATTTCGTCCCGACCCATGGAAGCCAAACTTCCCCCGGCACCCGTCCACGCGCGCCTGCCGCGTTTTGCCCCCGCCGCCTACCGCAGCCTCGCCTGTATCCACTGGTCGATGACGCTTCAGGATCGCGCCACCGGCTGACTCGGCGCCGCGCACCACGCCGCCCTTCGCGAGCTCCTGCTCCACACCTGCAACCGCTACGCCCTCGCCTGCCCGGCCTGCTGCCTCATGCCCGAACACACGCGCATTTTCTTTGGGTCAGCCTCACCGACGCCTCCGACCAGCGCCTCGCCGTCGCCTGGTTTCGCCGACGCTGGAACGAGCTCCTCGCGCCCGCCCGCTCGCTCCAAAGCCAGGCCCACTACCACGTCTTGCGTGAAGCCAAGCGCACCCGCGACGCCTTCCCGGCGGCGTGCCGAAGCGGCGACCCGACCCCGGCCGTCCCGCCCAAAGCCCCGGCTTGCGCGCACCC
>JBBRHC010000473.1:0-2110 GCA_038223295.1 Opitutales bacterium | reverse complement strand
TGAGGCAACGAAAGCCGTCTTCGGCGTTGGTCAGGCCCGTGTAAAGGGTGCACATGTCAGCCGCTTCCGGAAAACAACGATTACTGCGCAGGCAGTAGCTGCCGTAAAGCGCGTCGCGATCAGGGCCAACCAGATCGCGATAGCGAAGGGGCTCAGCCGAGCGCATGCGCGGCCGGGCGGGGGGGCGGGCTTGGCGGCGGGGGCGCGGCGGGAAGAGGGCTGACCGGGGGGGAGTCAGAAATTGGCCTCAAAAGGCATCGAAGGCACAAAAGGAGCCGATGTTTTTGAGCTTTAGTGCGCCCTTGGTGGTTATCTTTTCAGAGCGTTTTTTCCCTTTGTTGTATGATTAACAAAGGAGAGCTACCGCGGCGGGGCGAGGCGGAGTTCGAGCACGAGGGGGAAGTGGTCGGAGCCGATGTCGGGGCCGACGCGGTAGGCGGTGCAGACGAGGGCGTCGTTCAGCAAGGCGTGGTCGAGCGGGATGCGCAGAAAGGGGACGGGCACGGGCCAGGTCGCGGCGAAAAAGGTGTGTCCGCGCGCGGCGGGTCGCAGGCCGCCGGCGGCGAGCAGGCGGCGCAGCGGCGGGCACCACGGGGTGGCGTTGAGGTCGCCGAGGATGAGCGCGGGCCGGGGTGGGGCGGCGGGAGGGGGCGCGGAGGGGTGGTCAACCCAGTCGAGGAGTTCGCCGAGGTGGTGATCGCGCAGTCTCGTCGTGGCGGTGTCGCCGGGTGGCATCGGGTGGGTGAGGACGATGCGGATCTCGGCGGGGGGCAGCGGGAGGGTGAACGCGAAGGACGGGGTCTCGGAGTCGGAGAAAAACTCGACGCGACCGTCGCCGGGCGGGAGACGGGAAAAAACCGCGAGGCCAAAGTTGTCTTCGCGGGCGCGGAAAAAGCCGTGCGGGTAGTCGGATCGCAGGGCGGGGGAGAGCAGGGCTTGCCAGCGAGCGTCGATCTCGAGCAGCGCGACGAGGTCGGGCTTTTCGGTAGCGATGAGGGCGAGGAGACGCGTGGGGTCGGAGTTGGAGGTGAGGACGTTGGCGAGAAGGATTTTGAGCGGGGGAGGGGCGTTTTCGTTGGCGTCGGGGGTGGGCGTGGGGTTGGTCGCGAGGGTCGGGCGCAGGACGGCCCAGGCATTGAACACGGCGAAGACGGCGAAAAACGCGGCCCAGCGCGGTCGGCGCAGGGCGAGGCAGAGCAGGAGTTGGGCGATGAGGAGCGCGGCGTATTGGACGCGAAACGGTGAAAGCTGGGCGAGGAAACCAGGCGTGGAGGTGAAATAGGCGAGGGTACTGAGGACGGCGCCGGGCAGGGCGAAAGCGGTGAGGGTAAGGAACAGGGCGCGGCCCAGGTCACCGAAGGCGCGGTGGTGGGCGGGCGGGGGCAGGGGCGGCGGGGCGGAGGCAATCGGCGGCGGGGGCACGGGCGGGGAGACGGGCACAAAAAAGGGCCGCCCGGCGAGGCGGCCCGAGGCGGAGGGACGGGTTAGATCTTCCCCGCTTTGCGGGCCTCGATGAGGCGGTAGAAATCGGCGAAGAGCGGGTCGGCGTCGTTGGGGCCGGGGGCGGCTTCCGGGTGATATTGCACGGAGAAAACGGGCAGGGCTTTGTGGCGCAGGCCCTCGACGGTGTTGTCGTTGAGGTTGAGCTCGGTGACGATCGCGCCGCCGCGCTCCAAGGAGGCGGGATCGGTGGCGAAGCCATGGTTCTGCGCGGTGATGGAGACCTTGCCGGTCTCGAGGTTTTTGACCGGCTGGTTGCCGCCGCGGTGGCCGAATTTGAGCTTGAAGGTGGTGCCGCCAAGGGAGTGGGTGATCATCTGGTGGCCGAGGCAGATGCCGAAGATGGGGTAGTGGGGGACGAGGCCGGTGACGGTCTTGTGGATGTAAGCGAGGGCGGCGGGATCGCCGGGGCCGTTGGAGAGGAAAACGCCGTCGGGGGCGTGTTCCTGGATCTGCTCGGGGGTGGCGGTGGCGGGAAACACTTTCACGTCGAAGCCGTGGTTCACGAGCTTGCGGAAGATGGAGTGTTTAGCCCCGAAGTCGAAGGCGGCGACGGTGAAGCGTTTCGCGTGGGGGGTGGCCAGGCCGAGGGTGGTGCCGGCGGGGACGT
>JBBRHC010000472.1:0-2122 GCA_038223295.1 Opitutales bacterium | reverse complement strand
GGGAAGCGCACGCCGAAGTCGCTATGCGGCCCGCGCGGGATGCGCAAGCGGCAAGACGGTCATGCGCAAGACGGTCACCTTGATCATCTGGCCCGCGATTCGATTACGCGCCGATGATTTCCTCGATCACGACATGGATCGGTTTGTCCGGCGCGCAGTCGGCGCGGAGCGACACGAAGCCGTCGCGGTAGCGGTCGTAGATGGGCCAGAGCGCCGTGCGGTCGGTCTCGGGCAACGGAATCGTGTCGAGCTGGGCGCGGGAGAAGAACCCGAATTTGCCTTCTGATATATCGGCGGGAATCGCGGCGATGGGTTGCTTGCAGCGGAAGAGAAACATGAGCCAGTGCGACTGCCCTTCGTAGGCTTTTTCGGCGATGATCGAGAAGAGATGGAGGTCGGCCGTCGTGATGACGTGGCCCGTCTCCTCATGCGTCTCGCGGACCGCGCATTCGAAGGGCGATTCGCCGATGGCGGTCTCAAGCTTGCCGCCGATGGGGCTCCACGAGCCGAAATTGGGCGCCTTCGCCCGAAGGAGCAGCAGGTGTTCGCCCGCGGAATTTTCGAGGAAAACGAGGACGGCGATTTTGTAGGCGAGCGGAGGAGGAGTCGGCATCGGAAAGAGAGGGCGGAACGCGGGAACCAAGTTTTGAGCGTGACCTCACGGGGAGGGTGCTCAACGTTTTTCCCACCGTGAACCGCCCCCTGTATCGATTTGTTCTGTCGTTGTTGACCTTGACCACGGCCCTCTGCCTGGCGGCCATCCCGGTCCCCCGCGCTGCGGCGCAGGAAGTCGAGGTGACCTCCGTCAAGTTCAGCAATCTCCGCGCGCCCACCGGTGCGGCGGGCAACTGGTATGAGGCCGCCATCGCGCTGGAAGTGAGGCCGCCACCGGGCACGCCCGGGCGGATGGTGTCGCGCGTGCGCGTCACACTCACCGTGGGCTTCGAGTTGCCGGCTCCGGCCGGCGGCGAGCGCCGCATCGAGTTTTACCGGGCCGAGGCCGAATGCGTCGCCCTGGAGGCGGGCCGGGCGGATGTGCGGTTTTATCTGCCGCCGGAACTTGTGAAACGCGATCAGCTCCACGGCGACCCGAAGTATTGGGGCGTCGAACTCGCCGCAGGCGGCCGCGCCTTGACGGCGAGCCGGGCGAGCTATGCGAACGCGTTGCCGGCGGCAGATGCCCGCAAGAACTTTCAAACGCGGGCCGCCACTGCCGCGGCTGCCAACGACGGCGAACTCGTCCCGCAATTTCTCTCCCCATTCGCAAACGAGTATTCTCGCGCCACGCCGTCGTTTGTGCGCCGGGATGGCCGATAAGATCGTGCGCGATTTTCCGTAACTGAGTTTACACTTGCTGCGTCTCGCCCCATCTGAAATCGCCTCTCTCTCTTTCTTCCCCAAACTATGCGTTCACCCCGGGTTCTTGCCGTTGACATTGGAGCAGGTCATGTCGCGTGCGGTGTGTTCACAGCGGGGACCGCAGGCCGCCTGGTCCTGCAGCAGTTCGCGATCGAACCGCACAGCTCCGATCCTTCCCATGAGGCGCGATGGGCGACTGAAATCGCCCAGTCCCTCGGCGCAGTGGCGGCCCGCAACAAGCTGGGTGGCGCCAGCGCGCTCGCCGTCCCGGGACATCTGGCGCTCACGAAGTTCATCAAAACACCTTCGATGGCGAAGGAGAAGCGCGGCAAGATCATCGCGTTCGAGGCGGCTGAAAATATTCCCTATCCGTTGGAGGAGGTCGTCTGGGATCACATGGTCGTCGCCGACGACGGGTTCGACCTTGAGGTCATGCTCACCGCCGCGAAGTTCGAGGCGATGCAGACGCTCTGCACGGCGACGGACTCCGCCGGCTTTCCGGCCGAGCGGGCGCTCCCCGCCGCTGTCGCGCTCAACCACGCCTTCCGTTATAACTACCCCGAGGTCCACGAGAGCGTCATCGTGATCAACATCGGCGCGCGTTCGACCAGCCTGCTCTTTGTCGAGGGCGAACGCTTCTACGTCCGCACGCTCTCCCTCGCGGGCAACGCCGTGACCCAAGCCATCGCCGACGAGTTGCGCATCGATTTTTCGCAGGCCGAGACCCTCAAGGTGCAGGTGCTGTCCGGCCATTCCGATCTCC
>JBBRHC010000471.1:0-2131 GCA_038223295.1 Opitutales bacterium | reverse complement strand
GTCAGCGCGTCGCGCCTGGCGCCGTTCTCCACCGCCCTGCCTTCATTCTTCGCCGTTTCCACGGTGCCCATTCTCGGTTTCCCCCGCCCCCATTCTCTCCCGAGACGGGCATGCCCGGTCCATCGCTCTCGCTTGCGGGTCTGGCGCGCGGGAGCACGGCGGGGGAAGATGTCACGATGCAGAGCCTCCAGGACACGTACGCTCCCGATAACCGCTGTTTCGGTTGCGGGCCGTCCAACGAGAAGGGCCTGCGCATCAAGAGCTTCGTCCAGGGCGACGAGCTGATCGCCGCCTGGCGCCCGGAGCCGCATCACCTGGCCTTCGACGGCATCTTGAACGGCGGCATCTGCGGCGCGCTGCTGGACTGCCACAGCAATTGGACCGCAGCATGGCACCTGATGAAGACCGCCGGCGCAGAGACGCCCCCCTGCACGGTCACCGCCGACTTCCACGTCGTCTTGAAGCGCCCGACCCCGATGGACGCCCTCCTGCAGCTGAAGGCCCACGTTGTCGAGTCGAAAGAGGATCGCGCAATCGTCGAAGCGACTCTCGAGTGCGATGGCAAAATCACGGCCACCTGCCGCGGGACCTTCGTCGCGGTCAAGCCCGGCCACCCCGCCTACCACCGCTGGTAAGGCGCCGCGGCAGTCCCGGAATTCGCAGAATCCGGCCAGATCCGGGCCATTTCCATCGGCGTGAACTCACCGTGAAAAGAAAACCCGGGGCTCGACCCCTGTCCTTTTGTGGACCGAATGGACAGTCGTTTTGGAGACGCTCGAGAGCCTAAGCTTCGGGCCATGGCGAAGGGTCGGACCGGCTTCCGGGGGAAAACTGTCTCCGTTCTGGCCGCGGCGGCGCTCGGGGCGCTCGCCGGCGCCGGCAGCGCCGCGGCGACGACGACCTACCAGTTCGCCTATTTGTACGGGACCTCCGGCCCCGCCTCGGGCGGCACGGCCGTCCACGTCGTGGGCAACCAGTTCCACGCCGGTGCCACCGTGACCGTGGGCGGGAATTTCGCCTCCTCCACCGTGACGAGCTCCACGCAGATCGGCGCGACGATGCCTTCGCTGCCGCCGGGTCTCCTGTACGACGTGACCGTGGACGATCCGGTCGGCGGATCGGCGACGATCCCGCGGGCCTGGTTCGCCAACTTTCTCGATGTCCCGCAATCGAGCCCCTTCCACGCGCCGATCGAGACGATCTCCAGAGACGGCATCACCTCCGGCTGCGGCGGAGGCAACTACTGCCCGAGCTCGTCGATCACGCGAGGCCAGATGGCGGTCTTTCTCCTGCGCGCCGAGCACGGCGCCGCGTATGTGCCGCCGCCCGCCACCGGCGCCGTATTCGCTGACGTCGGCGCCGGTGATTTCGCCGCCAACTGGATCGAGCAGCTCTACACCGAGGGGGTGACCGGCGGGTGCGCGACCAACCCGCGGCGCTACTGCCCGACGGCCTCGGTCACGCGCGGCCAGATGGCCGCCTTCCTTCTGAAGATCTACCACGGCACCTCCTACGTCCCGGCGCCCGCGCAGGGGATCTTCGGCGACGTCGCGCCGGCATCGCCCCTGGCGCCCTGGATCGAGGAGCTCTCGCGTCTGTCCGTCACGACGGGCTGCGGCGGCACCAGCTACTGCCCCGGAAATGCGGTCAACCGCGGACAGATGGCGGTCTTCCTGGCGAAGACTTTTCACCGCCCCGAGGCCATCCGATTCCTCGAACAGGCGACGTGGGGTCCGAGCGACGCCGAGGTCGGGAAGCTGCTCGGCACGGGCATCCTGCCCTGGCTCGCGGCCCAGTACGCAGCCGCGCCGTCGAGCTATCCGGCGCTGCCGCTCTGGCCCGACAACACGCCCGGCTCCTGCGACGATCCCTGTTATCGCGATCACTACTCGATGTATCCGCTGCAGACCCGTTTCTTTCAGAACGCCCTCTACGGCCAGGATCAACTGCGGCAACGCATGTCGTGGGCGCTGCACAAGCTGCTCGTCGTGTCGGCGGACACCATCTACCTGCCGGCCTGGCTCGCGCCGTACCTGAGGACGCTCGATCAGAACGCGCTCGGCAATTATCGCGATGTCCTGTGGAACGTGACGCTGAACCCGGCCATGGGCGACTTCCTTAACATGGACAC
>JBBRHC010000470.1:0-2144 GCA_038223295.1 Opitutales bacterium | reverse complement strand
CCCCAGTTGGCCCAGTAGAGGTGGAGCTGGAAGAGGTCGAGCGTATCAACGCCGAGGATACGGAGGGAGTCCTCGGCCTGGCGGGTGATGTGGCCGGGCGGGAAGCACGCGGTGATCGGAATGGTCGGCGAACCCCAGGCGAGGACGGGGCCGATGTGCTCGGCCTTGGTGGCGATGAAGGGGCGCGGGCCGCTCCAGGCACGGAGGGCCTCGGCGACGATCTCGTCGGCCTCGCCGTAGTGGCGGGCGGTATCAAGAAAGTTGACGCCCTGGCTCCAACAGTAGTGGAGCGAATCTATCGCCTCGGTGCGGTCGAAGGCGCCGAAGACGCCCTTGAGGCCGAAGGTGCCGTAGCAGAGGCGGGAGACGGGGGTGCCGAGGGAGGGGAAGGGGGTGAGTTGCATGGGGAGAATGACCAATGACCAATAACCGATGACCTATGACCGATGACCTATGACCTATGACCGATGACCTATGACCAAGGATAAATGACTCTCGGCCAAAGACTGAGGTGAGGGGTGGAATCAAAACTCGTCGTAGGCGATTTGGTGGGCGGGGACGCCGAGGTCGGTGAGGACCTTGACACAGGCCTTGATCATCATGGGCGGGCCGCAGAGGTAGTATTCGACCGCCTTGGGGTTGGCGTGGGCGCGTAGGTGTTTTTCCAATACGACGTCGTGGATGAAGCCGGTGTGGCCGGTCCAGGCGTCTTCGGGCAGCGGGGAACTGAGGGCGAGGTTGAAGGAGAAGTTAGGGTGTTTCGCGGCGAGGGACTGGAAATAGTCGTCGTAGAAAATTTCCTGTTTGGAGCGGGCGCCATACCAGAAGGAAACGCGGCGGGCGGTGTGCTCGGTCTCGAAGAGTCGCGAGAGGTGGGCGCGGAGCGGGGCCATGCCGGCGCCGCCGCCGATGTAAACCATCTCGCGTTGGGTGGGCTTGGGGTGGAAGTCGCCAAAGGGGCCGATGGCGGTGACGGAGTCGCCGGGCTTAAGGTTAAACACATACGCGGAGCCGACGCCGGGCGAGCAGGCCTGGCCGGGGGGCGGGGTGGCGATGCGGACGTTGAAGCGGAGGACGCGCTCGGAGGCCTGGTTGGAGGCGAGCGAGTAGTTGTTGCGGCGGCCGGCGTCGGGGTTTTTGGCGACGAGGTCGAAGACGTGCTGGTTGCGCCAGACGGAGGCGTAGGGCTCGGGGATGTCGAAGGCGGCGAAACGGATCTCGGCGTAGGCGGGGATGTCGAGCTGGAGGTAGTCGCCCGGGGTGAAGGCGATTTTTTCGGCGGCGTCTATGGGCTCGAGGACGAGCTCCTTGATGAAGGTGGCGACGTTGCGGTTGGAGACGACGCGGAGGTGGTACGTTTTTTCGGAGCGGGCGCCGGAGCCGCCGGATTTGGCGACGTTGAGCCAGAGGCGGCCGGCGCGTTCCTCGATGGGGAAGGTGGCGAGGCCGCGGCAGACGGGAGGGCGGGCGGGGGAGCCGTCGGCGAGGTTAAAGCGGCCGTTGTGTTTGGGGCACTCGATGATTTTGCCTTTCACGAGGCCGTCGGCGAGGTGGGTGTTGCCATGGGTGCAGATGCCGTCGGTGGCGTAGAGGATGAGGTCGGCGTCGCGGTAGAGGGCGTAGGTTTTTTTGCCGTGGTCGAAGCGGATGACGTCGGCGGGGCCAAGGTCGGCGGCGGCGCAGACCTCGAGCCAGCCTTGGGCGTCGGGCTTGGCGTCGCCGACGCGGCGTCCGGCGGAGAGTTCGGAGGCGCGGGTTTTCGGCGCGGGGAGGACGCGTTTGACGTGGTAGGCGGGGTCTTTGACCTGGCGGAGGACGGCGGGGACGATCTCGCGCCAGGCGGAGAAGAGGCTCGGGTAGGGCACGGGGCAGTCGTCCTTCACGGCGGCGTGGAGCTGCGGGAGGTTATGGTAGGGCACGAGGGGGAACATGTGATGCTCCACGTGGTAGTTCATATTCCAATACAGGTAGCGGTGGATGAAGTTCATGTAGACCGTCCGGCAGTTGAGGCGGTGGTCGAGCACGTTTTCGGCGAGGCCGGTGTGCTGGGTGAGGCCGTAAACGACCATGAGCCAGGAGCCGAAGATGTTGGCGAGGCCGACGAAGAGCAGCGGGAGGATGCTGCCGGTGACGAGGGCGGTGGT
>JBBRHC010000469.1:0-2153 GCA_038223295.1 Opitutales bacterium | reverse complement strand
ACGCCACCGACAGCCCCGAAGCCCGCCACCTCCTCGCCACTCTGCTCAACGAACTCGGCCGCCGCGAAGACTCCGTCCGCGTCACCCTCGCCCTCCTCCAGCACGAGCGCCCCCAAGGCGACCCCACCGACCGCTGGCGCGCCTGGCAACGCCGCACCGGCAACCAACTCGCCAACCACTTTTACCAAGGCGGCGAATTCACCTCCGCCCTCCTCCTCTACCGCGCCCTCGACGCCCTCGACCCCGCCCCCGGATGGCGCGTGCCCGTGCTCTACCAGATCGCCCTCTGCCAGGAACGCCTTGCCCAACCCGCCGCCGCCGTCGCCACCTACGAAGAGATCAAGACCCTCGCCGGCTCGCAGACCGCGCCCGCCCCCGCCCTCGCCGAGATCGCCCGCATGGCCGCCTGGCGCGCCAGCCAGATCGCCTGGATCGCCGAAACCGAGACCGAAATCACCTCCCTCCGCCCCGCCCTGTAGCCGCGAACCTTCGCTTCCCCTTCCGCCCGCGTCCGCCAGACTGCCCCCATGTCTTTTCCCGACCACCTCGCCCGCCACCTCGCCCTCTGCGACGAACTCTACCAACTCTGCGTCGAGGAAAACCGCATCCTCAAAAACGAACGCCACCCGCCCGACGCCGTCTGGCGGGAGAAAAAACAAGTCCTCGCCGCCCGCTTCGACGCGAGCGTGTCGGCCCTCCGCGCCAACCCCGCATCCCCCGGCGAACACGGCGGCGAAGTCCTCGAACGCGCCCGCCAGCGCTCCCTGCAAATCCTCCACCTCGACCGCGAAAACGAGCAACTCCTGCTCCGCTGCAGCCTGTCCCCCGCCCCCGTGCCCCCCGCCCCGACCGCCCCGCACGCCGCCCTAAAAGCCTACACCCGCAAGTAACGCCTCGGGAACGCGACGCCGCACGCGGGCCGTCCCCCGAACGTGGGGCGTGGACCACGTCCCGCGCCCGCACCCTATCGTTTCCAGACCAGCAGGCGCGTGGGGCGACGGGCCCGGACCGGGATTTCGAGGTCGGGCATGACGCCGGGGATGCCAAAGGTGTTGCCCACCAGCCAGGCGCCGGGCTTCAGCTCGGCGCGGGCTTTGGCCCAGAGCGCGGGCATGGGGATGGGCGAAAGGAAACAATAGGCCACGTCGTAGTCCCCGAGCGATTCGCGCCAGAGGCTGCGGTAGCGGATGCGGCAGTTGCGCAGCGGCAGGCTGCGCAGCCACGCGAGCGCGAACGACAGCGGGGCGGTCTCGACCCCGGTGAAGTGGCTTTCTGGATACACCCGCGCCAGCCGGCAAAGCGTGCCGGCCAGCCCGCTGCCGAGGTCGATGAAACGAAAACCCGGGGCGCGTTCGCGCAACAATCCGCCCAGCGCCCGGTTCGCGGCCGCGCCGGTGAGGTAGAGCGGCACCCCGTGGCGGAAGCTGTTCCAGTTGGAAAGAAGCACCATCAGAAAGGCCGCGAGCCAGCTCCAGGGCGGCAGCGCGAGCCCATGCAGGAATACGGCGGCGGGCAGGAACGCGGCATGGAAAACCAGCCAGCCGCCGCCCGGCCCCCAGCGCGCGCCGAGCCCGGCGGCCAACCCGGCCTGCAAGGCGACCGCGGCTAAAAACGGCGGGCGCCACCCCAGTAGGTGGAACGCGACGACGGCCAGCGCCGCCACGAACACGCAGGCCGCGCCCTGGGCGGCGAGGGCCGGCAGGATCGGAGGACGGCGGCGCTTCACTTGCCGGCGGCGTACAGGCAGTCGATCTCGATGCGCTCGCCGCAGGCGCACGTGATCACCAGCCGGATGATGCGGTCGCCCTCGCGCACACACTCGATATGCGTGCCCTCGCCCGGGTGGGCGTGGCGCGCGAGCGGGGCCGCTCCCACCGTCGCGACGGCAAAGGCCGACACGGCGGGCGCGGGGTGGGCGGGCGTGCCGATGCGCGGTCGGTCGGAGAGAAAAGATTTCATTGGGCGGGGAGAGGGGCGGGGGCGGCGGGCACGAAGGCGGGCTTACGTTTGCCGAGCCGGAGACTGAGCGTGACGCGCTGGTTCGCCTCGGCCTCGGCGGCCATCAACGGGACGGGTCGCGTGTCGGCGTAGCCGGTCACGCGCTCGACCTGGCGCTCGCCGACCGCGTAGTGGACGAGCGCTCGACGCGCGGC
>JBBRHC010000468.1:0-2180 GCA_038223295.1 Opitutales bacterium | reverse complement strand
GGCGGTCACCTTGTCGAGTCTGGTGGCGCTCACGCTCACGCCCATGCTGTGTTCGCGCATGTTGAGGCTGCGCCGCGATGCAAGCGGCCAGGCCCGGCACGGCTGGCTTTACCGAAAGACGGAGCCGGCCTTCCAGTGGTTCAACGCGACCTTCGCCTCGCTGCTCGACCGCGCCCTGCGCCAGCGCGTGCTGGTGCTCGGCGTGACGGCGCTGTTCACGGTCGCCGGGCTGTGGAGCTTCACCCGACTGCAACGCGAACTCACGCCCGAGGAGGATCGCGGCCTGTTCCGCGTCGTGATGAATTTCCCGCTCGGATCGAGCCCGGTCTACGCGACCTCCTACGCCTCGGAGGTGGAAAAAGTGCTCGCCGCCACGCCCGAGGTGGAGCGCTGGTTTCGCAGCACGGGCAACGGGAGCGCGAGTCGCGGCTTCGCCTTCGTCTCCCTGAAACCCTGGGAGGAGCGCGACCGCTCCACCCAGCAGGTGATCGCCGAGCTGCGCACCAAACTGCGCGACAACACCGGCGGCCTCATGATCGCCTCGCCCGTGCGTCCGCTGGGCGGCCGGCGCGGCGGCGGCGGCGGCGTGCAACTCGTGTTGCAGGGCTCCGACTACGGCGAGCTGCGCACCACGGCGAACCGCTTCGTCGAGGAGCTGCGCGGCAGCGAGGTGTTGAACCAAATCCGGGTCGAGCCGCAGCCCAACAAACCCCAGCTCGACGTGAACATCGACCGCGCCCGCGCCGCCGATCTCGGCGTGTCGGTGGCGAGCATCGCCGCCACCCTCGAATCGCTTTTCGGCGGACGGCAGGTGACGCGTTTCCGCCGCGCCGCCGAGGAGTATGACGTCATCGTGCAGATGGCGGACGAGGCCCGCGTCCAGCCCTCCGACCTGGCCGGCGTCTACGTGCGCGGCACCGGCGGCGCGCTGGTGCAGTTGAGCAGTCTGGTCGACACCCGCGAGTCGTCCGTGCCCGAGGGTTTTCCCCACCTGGATCGCCAGCGCTCCATCACGATCAGCGGGCAACTGGCGTCCGGTCGCACGCAGGGCGACGGCGTGGCGGTGCTGGAGGAGATCGCCGGGCGCATCCTGCCCGAAAACATCCGCACCGCCTGGGAGGGCGAGACGCGCGAGTTTATAGAAAGCGCGAGCGATGCGTGGGTGCTGTTCGCGCTGGCGCTGTTGTTCACCTTTCTCGTGCTCGCGGCGCAGTTCGAGTCGTGGATCCACCCGTTGACGATTTTCTCCGGCGTGGCGGTGGCGATCGCGGGCGGCGTGCTCGTGCTCTACCTCAGCCGCTTCTGGGGCACTCCGATGACGGACAACCTGTTCTCCCGTTTCGGGCTCATCATGCTCATCGGCCTGGTGGCGAAAAACGGCATCCTCATCGTCGAGTTCGCCAACGAACTCCAGCTCGAGGGCCGCTCCGCCGCGCGCGCGGCCTACGAGGCGGCGACCCTGCGTTTCCGCCCCATCCTGATGACCTCGATGTCGACCATCCTGGGCGCCTTGCCGCTCGCCATCGCTAGTGGCGCCGGCGCCGAGTCGCGCAACCCGCTGGGCATCGTCATCGTGGGCGGGCTGGGGATCTCCACCATGATCACGCTCTTCGTGATTCCGATGGTGTACATACTGATGGACGGCCTGTGCGTGCGGTTCACCGGTCGCGGCAGCGCGAGCGGCCTGAAACGCTCCGCCGAGATCGGCCGCGAAGTCGGGACCGCCGAGCGCGAAACCGCGTCGGTGTGAGGTGCTCGAGAGGTCCGTCTTATCCGAGTCGAAAAACGTCTCCGACCGCGTCGACTCGCGTCTCGTTTTCGGTAAGCGCCGCCTCGGCTTGAAAAACGAAGACGCCGGCCGGGGCTGGTCCGCGTGTCGAAGCGGAGCGGCAATGCGAGAGCGACTCAGAAGTCGGTTTCGCAATTTTTGCCGCCGTAGGGGTCGCTGACGAAGCGGTCGGGCTTGGGCGTGATGCGATCAACCACGGGTTCCATGTTTTGGATCCAGTTTCCGTTAACCAGATACTTCCACTGCCCCGTGCCTTTTTTGACCTTTACGGTGACGGCCCAGGTGACGTCGTCCTGTTTCTTCATCTCGGTGGCGTAAGGGTCCCAGGTGTTGAAAGCGCCGGCCACGGTCACCGCCTTGACGGTGGCGGCTTCGCGGCGGGTGGGCTTGT
>JBBRHC010000467.1:0-2188 GCA_038223295.1 Opitutales bacterium | reverse complement strand
GGGCGGGCGGCGGCTACACGCTGTTTCACGGCGGGCCGTGGCGGGAGGCCTTGGTGAACCAGGCGGGGGAATTTATCTATTCCACGGCGCTGCCTCCCGCGGTGGCGGCGGCGGCGCGGGCGGCGGTCGGGCGGGTGTGCGCGCTGGCGCCGGCGGGGCAGGCCGGGTGGCGGGCGAAGGCGCGGGGGCTGCGCGCGGCGCTGCGGGCGGCGGGGTGGGAGGCGGCGGACGGGGACTCGCCCATCGTGCCGGTGCGGCTGGGCGAGGCGGGGCGGGCGTTGGTATTGGCGAAAAAACTACGCGCGGCGGGCGTGCTGGCGGCGGCGGTGCGGCCGCCGACGGTGCCGGCGGGCACGAGCCGGCTGCGTTTCTCGCTGACGCGGGAGTTTGGCGAGGCGGAGCTGGAGCGGGTGCTGGCCGCGCTGGGCAGGGCGGACACACCGGCGGGCGAGGACGCGGGCGCGGGCGCGAAGCGGGAAGGCGGCGGGGCGTGAGGATCGCGTGGGTGATCGGCTGGGCGGTGCCGGCGAGCTGGTTCGTGGCGGAGGCGGGGCGGGCGTGGCCGGAGGCGGAGCACGTGGCGGTGCCGGCGGCGGAGGATTTTTTGGCGCGGCTGGAGGCGGTGGGCGCGGTCGATCTGGTCGGCGGGTATTCGTTGGGGGCGTTGTTGTTGTTGAGCGAACGCGAACGCGTGGCGGAGCGGTGGGGGCGGGCGGGCTTGATCGCGCCGATCTGGGCCTTCCCGCGCGAGGCGGGGCGCGGGGGGCGGGTGGCGCGGGCCCAGGTGCGGGCGCTGGGGCGGTGGGCGCGGCGCGACGATGCGGCGGCGCGGTCGGATTTTTATGCGCGGGCCGGGCTGGGCGCGGTGACGGGCGAGGTGGAGACGGGCGCGATACTGGAGTGGGGTTTGGCGCAACTGGAGTCACGCGCGGCGCGGGCGGGTTTGCCGGCGGGTTGGTTCGCGGCCGCAGGGGCGGAGGATGCGTTGCTGGACGCGGCGGAGCTGGCGCGGGCCGAGCCCGGAGTGCGGGTGGTGGCGGGCGCGGGGCATGGACCGGCGGAGCTGGTACGGGCGTGGGCGCGGGCGGAAACGGAGGTCGCGGCATGAACGCGGTGGCGGAAAACTTCGGACGCGCGGCGGACGACTACGACGTTCATGCACCGGTGCAGAGGGCGATGGCGGAGTGGCTGGCGGGGTGGCTGCCGGAGCAGCGCCACGGCGTGGCGCTGGAGGTGGGCGCGGGCACGGGTTTGTTCACGGCGTGCGCGCAGCCGTGGGCGGGGGGCTACGTGGCGACCGACGCGAGCGCGGCGATGGTGGCGCGGGGTCGTGCGCGGGGGCTCGACGTGGATTGGCGCGAGCTGGCGGCGGAGAACATCGGGAGCGGGCCGTGGGACTGGATCCTTTCGAGCAGCGTGTTGCAGTGGGCGGAGGAGCCGGCGGCGGTGTTGCGCGGGTGGCGGCTGGGCTTGAGCGCGCAGGGGCGGGTGCTGGCGGGGTTTTACGTGGCGGACACCCTGCCGGAGTTGCACGAGCTGGTCGGCGACCGGGGGCCGGTGGCGTGGCGCACGTCGTGGGCGTGGCGGGATGCGTTTCGCGAGGCGGGCTTGCGGGTGCTGCGCGATGATGTGGCGCGGCGAACCTTCGCCTACGGCTCGGCGCGGGGGTTGTTGCGCAGTTTGCACGGGGTGGGCGCGGCGCCGCGGAGGCTGGTGCCGCCGGCGCGCTTGTTGGGCTGGCTGCGCGCGCGCGGCGACGAGCCGATGACGGCGACGTGGACGTTTTATCGCTGCGAAGCGGAGCCGGCCGAGTGGCTGGTCGACAAGTCGCCTTGAGTTAACGCGGGTGCCTCGGGCGTGGAGGCGGACCTCGAAAACACGGGCGGTGGGGGTGCCGTGGGTGGCGAGGATCTCCAGCTCGACTAGCCCGAGTTCGGTGCGCGGAAGGCATTTTTCGTAATTTCCGGCGTCTTAATTACGTAAGTTGTTAATTACCAACACACGTATTTTATTTTAATTCTGTAGTGCCTATAAATATTTAGCTTGCTTTTTGTAATTATCTGCAAATTACGGACCTGCATGTTTTTCCGCCATAAGAAAACCCCCTCCGGAATCGTTCTCCAGCTTATACAAGCCTTTCGTAACGAGGAGGATAGCCCACGGCAGCGCATAGTCGCCTCCCTCGGCG
>JBBRHC010000466.1:0-2189 GCA_038223295.1 Opitutales bacterium | reverse complement strand
GAAGTTTTTATCAGTTTCACACCTGCTGTTATTTCTTTACGCAAAGTGGTAGAATTGCTGGCATTTATTGGTTATGAACCTGCCATTAGTTTAAATGATTCAGCACCTCAAAAAAAATCCGCGCCCTTCGTCCCCGTCACGCCTCCCCTCGACCCCGTCGCCGAGCAACAACTCGCCTGGACCGGCGACGCCGTCCTCGCCCTCTGGGCCCGCGAATACATCCTCCGCCTTCGCGGCCAGATCGACACCGCACTCTTCCTCCAGCTCACCTCCAACACCTTTCTCCAGTCCCTCGGCCGCCCCACCCGCGTCGAGGCCGAGTTCGGCCTCGTCTACCGCCGTGACGGCCTCGCCGCCGCCTACGCCTACATCGAGGCCCGCGTCCTCCCCACCCACGCCCGCCAGACCGCCAACCGCCTCCGCCAACGCCGCTAACCCACGCCCGCGTCCTCCGACGTAACCCTGCCCGGGAGGGCGGGGATTTCTCAAACCCGCCCGCGCCCCGATTTTTCCTCAGCCCCGCGCAATAATGCCGGATTATCCTTCGCGGCTTCGCGTTAAAAAAATTTCGCCCTGCCCCGACGCGCCTACTTCGACAAACTCTTCACCACCAGCGTCCGCCCCGCGCAGCCGATCAGGTCCCCGTCCATGATCTTTTTGCGCGCCGCCTTTTCCACCGCGCCGTTCACCGTCACCTGGCCGTCGTTGATCGCGTGTTTCGCCTCGCCGCCGCTGTCATACAGCCCGGCGAATTTCAACAACTGCGTCAGCTCGATCGGGTCCGCGCGGATCTCGATTTTTTCGGCGGCGGCGGCCTTCGCCACAGATGGGGATTTGCTCATGCGCGCCAGCACGCCCGCCCTTCCCCCCGACCGCGAGCCCGGAATGTTTTCCCGCGCCATCCACCCCGCCCGCCCCGGCCCCCATCCGCTCATCGCGCCCCCCGCCGACTCTCCACACCCACAAAACCGCCCCCCGCCGCGCCTTGTTACGCAAATGCCTTTGACCCTCCCCACCTCCCCGCTTCGCTCGTCTTTTTAGACCAAACCCACGTCCGCCGACCACCTCCCCTCCGCGCCATGTCCGCCGCTCCCTCCATCATCTACACCATCACCGACGAGGCCCCCGCGCTCGCCACCTATTCCTTCCTGCCCATCGTGCAGGCCTACGCCAGACACGCCGGCATCGACGTCGAGACGCGCGACATCTCCCTCTCCGGCCGCATCCTCGCCGCCTTCGCCGACCTCCTCCCCGCCGACCGGCGCGTGCCCGACGCCCTCGCCGAACTCGGCGCCCTCACGCTCCGCCCCGAGGCCAACATCATCAAGCTGCCCAACATCAGCGCCTCCGTCCCCCAGCTCAAAGCCGCCGTCGCCGAGCTCCAAACCCAGGGCTACGCCCTCCCCGATTTCCCCGAGGCCCCCGCCACCCCCGCCGAAAAAGACGCCCGCGCCCGCTACGCCAAAGTCATGGGCTCCGCCGTCAACCCCGTCCTCCGCGAGGGCAACTCCGACCGCCGCGCCCCGAAGGCCGTCAAGGACTACGCCAAAAAACACCCCCACTCCATGGGCGCCTGGTCCCCCGCCTCCCGCACCCGCGTCGCCGCCATGCCCGACGACGACTTCTTCGCCAACGAAAAGTCCCTCACCCTCGCCGCCCCCGCCACCGTCCGCATCGAGTTCGTCCCCGCCGACGGCTCCGCGACCAAAGTCCTGAAGGAAAAAACCCCCCTTCTCGCCGGCGAGATCCTCGACGCCACCGTCCTCCGCAAACAAGCCCTCGTCGCCTTCCTCGAACAAGCCCTCGCCACCGCCCGCGCCGACGGCGTCCTGTTCTCCGTCCACCTCAAAGCCACCATGATGAAGGTCTCCGACCCCATCATCTTCGGCCACGTCGTCCGCGTCTTCTTCAAAGACCTCCTCGCCCGACACGCCGCCACCCTCGCCCCCCTCGGCATCGACCTCAACAACGGCTTCGGCGATCTCCTCGCCAAGATCCAGACCCTCCCCGCCGACCGGCGCGCCCCCCTCGAGGCCGCCATCGCCGCCGCCTACGCCGCCGGCCCCGCCCTCGCCATGGTCAACTCCGACAAGGGCATCACCAACCTCCACGTCCCCTCCGACGTCATCGTGGACGCCTCCATGCCCGCCATGATCCGCACCTCCGGCCAGATGTGGAACGCCGCCGGC
>JBBRHC010000465.1:0-2230 GCA_038223295.1 Opitutales bacterium | reverse complement strand
AGATGGTCTGCGCCGCAGGCGCTGGCCCGGAGCAACGCGAAGGGCGGCTCGGACCGGGTGCCCTCTGGGCGGGCCAAGCCGCAACGGCTTCGAGCGCGGCACGACCAACGAACTTCTCGCCTTCCTCTACATCGCGCGCGGTTGGTCGGCGAAGTGCGCTCCATGCTCTGCTTCTTTGAGCGCCGACCGGCGCTGCGCGATTTGAAACCTCAATGCGCGCGGAGCGCCGCGAACCGCATTCGTGCACCTTGCGATATCAAAAACGCCCCTCGCCCGCCACGCACCCCACCGGAATTAACCCAGATGTCACCCACCCCCTCATCCCCGGATTCCACCGCCGTCCCCGCCCCAGTCGTCGCTCCGGACGACCTCCTACCGGCGCGCATGCTCAACGAGTTCGTCTATTGCCCGCGCCTCTTCTACTACGAACACGTCGAAGGCGTCTTCCTCCACAGCTCCGACACCAAACGGGGAGCCTCCGAACACACCCGCGTGGACTCCGGCAAAGGCGACCTCCCCGAACCCGCCCCTCCAGCCGAACCCGCCGCCCCCGAATCTACCCCGCCCGCCCCTTCCGCGCCACCCGACCTATTCGCCCCACCCGACTTAACATCTACGTCGCCCTCAACCTCCCCTCCCACACGCTCAGCCGCCCCCGAGACCATCCACGCCCGATCCGTCATGCTCGGCTCCGCCGCCCTCGGCGTCGTCGCCAAACTCGACCTCGTCGAAGTCACCCTCGCGCCTACGCTCGACCTCGACCTCGGCGACACCCCCGGCCTCGCCGCCGCCGTCTGCCCCGTCGAATACAAAACCGGCGCACCCCGCGAAGGCGACGCCGGCCGCGAACTCTGGGACGCCGATCGCATGCAGCTCGGCCTCCAAATCCTCCTCCTCCGCGAAAACGGCTACACCTGCCCCGAAGGCATCGTCTTCTACCGCCAGACTCGCCAACGCGTGCGCTTCGCCCCCACCGCCGCCGACGAGGCCTGGATACGCCGTGGCATCGCCGCCGCCCGCGCCTGCGCCAAAGGCCCCATCCCGCCCCCGCTCGACCATTCCCCCAAATGCCCGCGCTGCTCCCTCGCCCCCATCTGCATGCCCGACGAGACGCAGTTCCTCCAACACGCCCTCCCCGAGCCCGACCTCGAGCCACGCCCACCCCGCCTCACCCAACTCAACCTCCTCGGCCTCTCCCCCGAGCCCGCACCCATAGACATCAACGACCCCATAGCCCTCGCCACCGCCCTCGGCGCCGATGACCCCGCCTGGACGCGCCTCGCCGATGCCCGCCTCCCCCGCCCCGTCGCCTCCGGCGAGGTGCGCCGCCTCATGGCCCCCGACGTGGACACCAAAGTTCTCTACGTGAACACCCCCGGCGTCGCCATCACCCGCAAAGGCGAGACCGTGATCGTCAAAGACCAAGGCGGCACCCTCGCCGACATCCGCATCAAAGACCTGCACCACCTCGCCGTCTTTGGCTCCGCCCAAATCTCCACCGCCCTCGTCCAAACCCTCTGCGAAAAAGAAGTCCCCATCTCGTATTTCTCCATGGGCGGCTGGTTCTACGGCCTCACCCGCGGCCACGGCCTCACCAACGTCTTCACCCGCATCCGCCAGTTCGCCACCGCCGCCGATCCCGAACGCGCCCTGCCCCTCGCCCGCCTCTTCATTTACGGCAAGATCCGCAACCAGCGCACCCTCTTCATGCGCAACCACGTCGAGCCACCGCCCGTCGCCCTGCGCGCCCTGCGCAACGCCGCCTCCGCCGCCCTCCTCGCGCCCAACCTCGCCTCCCTCCTCGGCGTGGAGGGCGCGGCTGCCCACGTCTATTTCCAAAACTTCAACGGCATGATCAAAGGCCGCGCCGACGACGACGACCCCGGCGACGACCTGCCCGGCCTCGAAGACTCCGTCTCCTCCCGCGTTCGCGATGCGCAAAAAGAGTTCCCCTTCGATTTCACCACTCGCAACCGCCGCCCCCCGCGCGATCCGGTCAACGCCATGCTCTCCCTCGCCTACAGCCTGCTCGCGCGCGATTGCACCGTGGCCGCCCTCGCCGTCGGCTTCGATCCCTACATCGGCCTCTGCCACCAACCCCGTTTCGGACGCCCCGCCCTTGCGCTCGACGTCATGGAAGAGTTTCGCCCCCTCATCGCCGACTCCGTCGTGCTCACCGCGATCAACAACCGCATGATCACCCCGCTCGACTTCGTGCGCGCCGGCGACG
>JBBRHC010000464.1:0-2236 GCA_038223295.1 Opitutales bacterium | reverse complement strand
GCGATCTGGCGCAATCTGCTGGTCATCTGCTCGTTCGTTCACCCGCTCAATGCACTATTCAGTGCACCTCGGGATTCACGAACGACCATCTGATCCAACTTCTTGCGCCATCTCATCGGCTCCTACTCCGGATTTCGGGTTGAACTGACGTTCAATCCTACGCAGGGAACGGTCGGGGGGCGGACAGGACTTCGTCCAGCGCGGCGCGGAGGGACTCCATGGAGAAGGGTTTGGCGAGGGCGAAGTCGAAGCCGGGGCCGGTGGGGTCCTGGGCCTGGTCCTCGTGGGCGTAGCCGGTCATGGAGATGGCGCGCAGGCCGGGGTCGCGTGCGCGCAGGGCACGGAGGGCGTCGGCGCCGCCCATGCCATCGCGCACGGTGAGGTCGAGCATGACGGCGGCGTAGGGGGCGCCGTCGGCGCGGGCGAGGTCGTGGAGCGCGAGAGCCTCGTCGCCGTGGTGGGCGAGCGTCACGGCGTAGCCGAGCTGGAGGAGGGTCTGGGACATGATTTCGCGCACGCTCGCCTCGTCGTCCATGACGAGGATGCGCGGGGGGTGGGCGGCATCCAAGTGGGGGGATTGCAACGCCTCGGGGCGCGGGAGGGGGTGGGCGGGCAGGTGGCAGTGAACAGTGGTGCCGCGACCGGGGGTGGAATCGACGGTGATGGCGCCGCCGTGTTTTTGCAGGATGGAGTGGCAGATGGCGAGGCCGAGGCCCATGCCCTTCTGGGGGCCGCGCTGCTTGGTGGAGAAATAGGGGTCGAAGATGCGCGCGAGGGTGTCGGGCGTCATGCCCGCGCCCTCGTCGGAGACGCTGATGCGGAGGTAGTCGCCGGCGGGAAGATGGAACGCGGAGGCGGGGACGACGGTGAGGTTTTCCGCGCGCAGGCGCACGGTGCCGCCGCCGGGCATGGATTCGCGGGCGTTGAGCACGACGTTGCGGATCACCTGGCCGATTTGCGCGGCGTCGATGGCGGTGGCGCGCAGGTCGGGGGCGAGCACGCATTCGCCCACCAGATCCGAGCCGTCGAGCGCGGCGTCGAGCGACTCGCGGAGCAGGGCCTTGAGGTCGGTGACGGCGCGGGCGGGGTCTCCGCCATCGGCGAAGACGAGGAGTTGCTGGGTGAGGGACTTGGCGGCTTGGACGGCGTCGCGGGCCTGGCGGAGGTGTTGCTTCTGGATGGGGTTCAGCGGGCCGACGATGCCGGCCATCTCGACGTTCAGGAGGAGGGCGGCGAGCAGGTTGTTGAAATCGTGGGCGATGCCGGCGGCGAGCACGGCGGTGGATTCGATCTTGCCGAGGACGAAGCGCTCGGTGTCGGCCTGGCGGCGCTGGGTGACATCGCGGGCAAAGGCGAAGATGGTGTCGGCGCCGGGTTCGATGGACGATTGCCAGGAAAGCCAGCGGTAGGAGCCGTCCTTGCAAAGGTAACGGTTTTCGAGGCCGCGAACGGGCATGCCACGAGCCAGGCCGCAGCGGGCATCCAGAGTGGATTCCCGATCATCGGGATGCATGAAATCCGTGATGGGGCGGGCGAGAAGCTCCTCGCGCGACCAGCCAAGCACGCGGGTCCACGAGGGGTTAACGAGCCGGAAATAGCCGTCGAGGCCGGCGATGCAGATCAGGTCGAGGGAGAAGTTAAACAGACGATCCATCTCCGTTTCGCTCAAGGAGGGGGGGCGGGGCGCGGGGTCGGGAAGGCTCGTGAGGGCATCCATGGAAGTGGCGAATGAGTGTTCCGGGAGGGAGTGGCTTAACCGACAACATCGATGAATGAAATTTTCGTTAATCGCGAGCGAGCGCGGAGAAGGTTTATACGGAGAAAAGTCCTTCCTTTGCGGAGGAGGCCGGCGGGTATGGCGGCGCGCGCAAAAACCGGTGTGGATAGAGCGCGAGCGCGGGAAGGAGCGAGCGCGAGAAGGGGCGCGGGGGTGGCGGGCGAGACGAGGCGGGAACGAGCGCGGCGCGGGGATGGCGGGCGGGCGTTTGGGTCAGGCCGCGCCAGCGGGTCGAGGGCTAGGGGGACGTGACTTGCAGGCGCAGAAAGGTGACGGGGGCGAGGGTGCCGACGCGGATGGTGACGGTGTCGGTGAGCACATCGGCGCGGGTGGTGGCGACGGGTTCCGGGGTGACGGTGGTCCAGACGGTGAGGTCGGTGGAGCGCTGGATGGCGAAGGTGAGGTCGGAGGCGTGGCGGTTGCGCCGATAAGAGAGGGCGAGGGCGGGGGCGCCGGAGG
>JBBRHC010000463.1:0-2240 GCA_038223295.1 Opitutales bacterium | reverse complement strand
GCGCTCTGTGTGGTCTGGGTCTTATCCCGCCTTGTGGGGGTACTGGGGGGTGGGGTTGGCGGTGGGGGGGGTGGGGGCCGGGGGGGGGGGGGAACGGGGTGGGGGCGGGGCCGTTGGAAACGATGACGCCGAGGAGCTCGGGGAGCTGCCAGGGACGCAACGTGAGCGCGGCGTCGTCGGAGGTGGAGGCCGGGGCGAGCGGGCGCCAGGTCTGGTCGGGCGCGCGGGTGAAGAGCACGGGGCCGTAGACGCCGTCGATGCCTTCGACGCGGGAGATGACGACCTCGAGTTCGCGGCGTTTCACGGTGCGGCCGAGGGGCCAGCCCTTGCCCTGGGGGCCGCCGGGGGCGAGGCAGTGGAGGTAACGCTTGAGGGCGTCGCGGACGGCGTTGGCGGTCTCTTCGCGGCCGCCGGGGTTGTCGATGCCGACGGTGAGGGCGAGGGGGATGTATTCGCAGCCGATGACGTAGAGCTCGGTGCCGAGGGGTTTGCGCTCGGAGAGGTGGTTGAAAACGGTGGTGATGAAGGGGCGGTCGACGCGCGGGTAGGGTGGCTCGAGGCCGGCGCGGTAGGGGAGGGCCATGACGGAGACGACGCCGGGCACGCCGGTGCGGCGGCCCTGGGGCTTGAAGAGGGGGAGCACCTCGACGCGGCCGACGCGCACGCCTGGGGTGGTGGCGGCGAGGCTCTCGTAGTCGTCGGCGGTGACGGCACGGTCGCGGTGGCGGAAGAGGGCGGGGATGCGTTTTTCGGCCTCGGCGAGGGTCTCGGCGTCCTGGCCGCCGAGGGAGGGAAGGGGTTGCACGGCCTTGAGCGCGGAGGGGGGCGGGAGGGTGGGCTGGACCTGGGCGAGGGAGCCGGGGGAGAGGTTGCCGGCGAGGCCGCCGCCGGTGCGCATGCGCTCGACGCGGAGGCGGGCGCCGCGGGCGGGGATCTTGCCGCGGATGCCGTCGCCGAAACGCAGGAGGCCGGCCTCGGGATCGAGTTGGTAGACGGCTTCCTGGAGGCCGGCGAGGGCGAGGTCGTCGATGCGGCGCCAGCGCAGGTAACCGCGGCCGGCCTCCTCGACTTGGAGGGAAAAGGACTCGGTCTCGATGCCGCCGGAGGGGAGCTGGAGGGTCTGGTCGGGCTGGCCGGCGCCCTGGCCGACGACGAGGCCGGCGGTGGTCTGGCGTTGGTCGATCTCGACGGCGTTGATGCCGGTCCAGGAGAGGGCGAGGGAATCGACCGCGATGGTGGGGCGGAGGCGTATCCAGGCGATGAGGCGGGCGGATTTTTGCAGGTCGTCGAGGCGGGGCGGTTTGTCGCCGGTGCCGGCATCGGTGTCGGCGCGGACGCTGTTGGGCGGGGCGAAGAAGGACTCGGGGCGGGGAGGACGAGGCGGATAATGCCATCGGTGGTGAGGCCGCGGGTGGTGTCGGCGACGAGGGTGAGGGGGAGGTAGGCGGGGTCGGCGGGGCGGGCGGGATTGGGCGTGGTGAGTTCGCAGATGAAGGGGACGGGGATGGGTTGGCCGATGTCGGCGTCGAAGGCGGGGAGGGTGAGCTTGGGCGAGAGGGCGAGGTTGAGGTGGCGCGGGCCGGAGGGGCCGGGGCCGAGGCTGGTTTTGATCGCGGTGAGCTGGGCGGGGAGGGTGGCGGGGTCTTCGGTGGGGGCGAGGAGGGCGAACCAGAGGGTGTGGTCGATGGAGCCGGAGATGAGGTCGAAACCGGCGGGGTCGGGCTGGCCGCCGGCGAAGACGGGGGTGGTGAGGTAGGGGACGGCGGGGAGGGTCCGGGCGTTGACGGGGTAGAGGCGGGAGAGGGCGGCGATCTTGCCGCTCAGGGCGGTGAGCTCGGCGGCGGAGGGGGGGCGTTTGCAGTAGGTCTCGGCGACGAGGGGGAGGATGGTGAGCTCGGCGCGGGTCTCGAAGGTGACGGGGCCTTAGACGCGGGTGAGGGGGGGCAGGGTGTGGGCGCCGGTGAAGTCTGGCTGGGCGAAGTGGATGGAGACGAGGGTGCGGGCGGAGCGGGCGGGGCGGAGGGTGACGCCGAGGAGGCGGAGGAAGGCGAGGCGCTGGCGCTCGGGGACGAGGTTGACGCGGTAGAGGAGGGTGTCGGTGAGCCAGGCGAAGAGCTCGACCAGGGTGCGGCCGGGGTCGCCGGGGACGGGATTGGTCCACTCGGGGGTGTGGGCGGGCACGCGCGCGAGGACTTCGTCCACGAGGTCCTGGAACGAGCGGTCATCGAGGGAGGGGACGG
>JBBRHC010000462.1:0-2244 GCA_038223295.1 Opitutales bacterium | reverse complement strand
GGACATAGACCTTCGGGCCGCCGTTCCAAGTCTGGATGTAACCAAATCCCTTGTCTTCTTTGAACCATATTACGGTACCCCTTTCAGCCAGCGCCGTTTGGCCGAAGAGGAGAGCTGCGGAAAGGAACGCGGCGGCGACTTTGCCGGTTGAGCGGATAGTCATGAAACGCATCGTGGTTCTCCTCGGTCTGCGGCACTGTCGGAGCGCCGTTCGAAATGAAGTGAAGTGAAGTCCCGGGCGAAGCGCCGGTAGATTTGTGGAAGACGCTCAGGAAACGCAGGCGCCCTTTCGAGGCGCCCGCCGCACCGGCTACGGGACCTGGCCCCATTCGCCCTTCTCGTCCTTGCTCATGAGGGTCAGCGAACGCGGGTCGATCTCGGCATTGTCCTGACCAAGCTCGAAATACCAGGAGAAGCCCTGGAAGACGCGCCAGTAGGCCTGCGAATCCTCGTTGAGGCCGAAGGGGCCGCAGGCCGCACGCGGCTCGTCCTTAGGCGCCTTCGCCGCTTCCGCCGCGCTGACATCGACGACCAGCGCGTCGGCCGGCCAGCCCTCGATGCCCGCAGGACGGACCTCGCACTTTGCGGCCTCGGCCTGGTCCTCCATCGCCGCGCGCGCGACGCTGAGGACGTTCGCCGTCGGGGCCGCGGGGTCGGCGCTCGCGATCTTGATCAGGGTCTGACCCTTCAATTCGTCGCCCAGCTGCGCGGATGTCTCGTATTTCAGCTCGGCCAGCTGCGCGCCGCCCTCGAACGTGAGTTTGGTCGCCTTGTCGCCGCACTGGAGGGCCATATAGAGCAGGACTTCGCCGGCCGGCATCTCGGTCTCCTGCACGGTCCAGCTGCAGCCTTCCGGCCCATCCGGCAGCGTGCCCTCCACCATATTGAGATAGTTCGCTGCACGCCCGGCGCAGAGCCCGGTGATCGGCAACCGCGCGCCGTCGTCCGGGCAGCTCTCGGCAGCCTGCGCGGTCGTCCCCGGCGCCGCCATCAGCATCGCGCCGGCGGCCAGCACAACGGCGAGGCCGCTCACGGCACGAAGCCGGCCCGCCGTCTTCAAATGCCCGGGCCGTGCGACCACTGCTCCAAATGCCATTATCCAGGTTCTCCTTGAGAAATTGGGCCGTGCTGCGGGAGGCGTCGCGATGGGCGTGACCATCGAGTCTCGCCGAAGCGGATGACCCAGCTTAGAGCGTGGCACTCCGGCGTGAACTGGACGGTCGGCCAGTCACCCCTGTACAAATGTCTAGTCGGGCGGCGCGCAGATGGCAGAGCTGTCGATGAGCTCGCCTCCTCATCTTGTCGCCCCTCACCTAGGGGTGGCGCCGACCGTGAAGTCCGGGCGGACCCAGCATGCGCAGTCATCGACGAATGTCAGCGGTCCGATGGGGACGATGAGTCCGCCTTTGCCACGGCGGAACGAGCCGCTAACTCTCGCGCCCGGGGTTTCGACCTCGACGAGGACTTCCGTGATGCCGTCGACAAAGGCCCTGCCGTCGGCCTGGCGGATCAGGAAGCTGGGGCCGCCCCATTCGACACGCTCGCACGGACCCTCGAAATCCCCGCGCGGCGTGATGAGCACACAGCGGGCGACACTCAGGATGATTTCGGCGCCGCCGGCCGGCTCGGCCACGCCTGCATTGGCCACGCTTGCTGCCCCCAGTTCGCCGCACACACAGAGCACCAAAACGACGAGGAACGCCGCCATCACCGAGGCGCGTGTGTTCATGGGCACTTGTTCATCAGGCTGGAGAGTCCCGTGTCATGATCGCCGTGCCGGTCGTGCCTGGCAGAGGCACAAAGACTCAGCATAGTGGCGGGTGTTCTCGCGGGAACTGGATGATCGGCCAGTCGCCCCTGTACAGATGTTCAGGGCTTCGCCGTCAGAAGTCGGAACTGGCGACCAGGCCATTGCGGACGGCGAGCGCCGCCGCCTCAGCGCGGTTGGAGACACCCAACTTCAACAGGATCGCGCTGACATGATAGCGCGCGGTCGGCAGGGAGATGCCGAGATAGGCGGCGATTTCTCCGTTGGTATAGCCCTTGGTCAGAAGCGCGAGGACGCGTCGCTGCTGGCCGCCCAGCGTGCTCTCCCCGTTGTCCGGGACAGAAGCGGTCGCGACCGGTGCGTCGATGCCGATGCCCACAACGGTCTCGCCGGCATAGACGCGGCGAATGGCGTCGGCCAATTCGCCGGCCGACACTGTCTTGGGCAGGAAGCCCTTGGCACCGGCCTTGAGCATC
>JBBRHC010000461.1:0-2283 GCA_038223295.1 Opitutales bacterium | reverse complement strand
CAGGTAGGTGTCGACGCCGAGGAGAGCGGAGAGGCCGACCATGAAATCGGCCTCGGCGGTGCGCACGCGGACGACGAGGTGGGCGGGGGCCTGGAGGGCGGTGACGCGCTCGATGAGGGCGAGCTCGTCGCGCGAGGCGGGCTCGTGGACGAGGATGGTGACGCGGTGGGCGAGGGAGGCGAAAAACTCGTCGACCACGGCTTGGTCGCGCGCGCCGAGATCGAGGTCGGCGTCGAAGAGGGCGAGGAATTTTTTCTTGGTGAAATCGAGGCCGAAGACGCGGTGCTCCTCGCCGAGGAAGAGGGTGTTGCCGACCTTGGAGTTGCCGGAGACGACGGGGCCGCCGAAGAGCACGTCGTGGTCTTGGTCGAGCCGGACGCCGAGCACGGTCTGGAGGGTGCGGCGGAACCAGAAGTCCTCGATGACGATGATGCGTCCGCGCCGCACGGCGCCGCCGGTGGCGATGTCGAGGGCGAGGCGCAGGCCGCGCAGGGTGCCGCGACGGCGGTAGAGCTCGGGGGTTTTTTTGAGGTGGAGACGGCGTTGGGCGGCGGGATACCAGGGGGCGAAGCCGACGCCGATCCAGGAGCCGAGCCAGTCGAGGCCGGCGGCGGGGGCGCGGTCGGGGTCGGTGACGAGCCAGCTCTGGGCGATGGTGTCTTCGAGGGGGGTGAGCAGGCCCTCGAAGTTGGCGAGGAACCGGCCGAGGAAATCGGGGCGGGTGGAGGGCTGGCCGGGGGCGACGGTATCGGCCCCGGGGCGGAAGAGCGTCTCGCGGTAGAGGGCGGGCAGGTATTTGTCCTGGTAGGAAAAACGGGGGCCGTAGGCGCGGAGGGCGTGAAGGCAGGGGGTGGCGTGGAGGTTGCCCCGGAACTGGATGCGGAGGTGGAGGTAACGACCCTGGAGGGTGCGGACGGGGCGGTTGGGGCGCTGGATGAGGATGGTGAAGAGGCCGTTGCGCGAGGGCTCGATGGGGTCGCCGGTGAGGCTGGCCTGGCCGGGGATCTCGGACTCGCGGCGTACCCAGGCGGCGGTGGGCTCGGCGCGGTGGGCGCCGGCGGGGGCGGGGCCGAAGTGGTGGGGGTGCCAGTCGTCGGCGTCGGTGATCTGGGCGGGGGTGGTGGCGGTGTCGGACGCGGCGAGGAGGAGCGTGAATCCGGTGCCGGCGGGGAGGCGGGCGTCGACGTAGAGGCGGTGCCAGGCGGTGCCGGCGAGGCCGCTATCGAGCGGGGCGGCGAGGGTGCCGCCGGCGGAGCGGGCGAGCGAGGTCTGGGAAATGGCGACGAGCGGGCGCGGTACGCGGTGGCCGGGCAGCGTGGACGTGGGCTGGAGGGAGAGATACTCGACGGGGCCGGAGAGGTGGTGGAGGAAGGGGCCGCCGTCGTGGGCGCGGAGCGGGAAAATCTCGCCGGAGGGGACGAGCGCGCCCTCGCGCCAGGTGTAGGAAATGGCCTCGGGCACGCCGGCGGCGAGCACGGCGAAACGCTCGGCGGAGAGCCAGGCGAGGCTGTGGGGGCGGGCGACGGAGCCGAGGGTGGCGGCGGGGCCGAGGCGGCCGGAGTCATCGACGAGGCGGAGGCGGGGGGCGGCGGCGGTCCAGAGGAGGACGGCGACGCGGCCCTCGGGGCTGACGGCGAGGGCGACGGGATCCTCGTCGGCGGCGAGCCAGCCGTCGGGGATGAGTTCGAGGCGGCGCGGGTGGGGATTGGGCTCGGCGGGGACGAAGGCTTGCGGGGGCGGCTCGGTGAATTCGGGGGGCACGGGCCAGAGCTGGCCGACGAGGCGGGCGAGGCGGCGGCGGGTGCGGTCGAGGGCCCAGACGGTGCCGTCGGGCGCGGGGGCGATGCGCCAGGCGGTGAAGTTGGCGGCCGCGTAGGTTTGCGGGGCGTAGCGGTCGCTGAGCGGGCGGAGGTGGAGGGCTGTGGCGGTGGCGTAGTAGAGGTGGGTATCGGGGCCGAGGGCGAGGTCGGTGACGGGGGCGGGCGCGGTGGCGAGGAGGGGCGAGTCGGCGGGGGCCTCGGGCTCGGAGAAGGCGCCGGTGGCGCGGAGGGTGAGGCCGTCGGCGGCGAGGAAGGCGCGGGTGCCGTAGGCGTCGCGCGCCATCGGCACGAGGGCGAGGCGGGCGGTGGCGACGGCGGGGTCGGGGTCCTCGGGGTAGGCGGGGGCGGTGGTCTGGCTGGCGAGGGCGAGGTGGCGAGGCAAGGTCTCGAGCGTGCCAGGGGCGTCGGGCACCCAGGGGGCGCCTCCGAGGGCGAGCCAGAAACGTTGGCCGTTGGAGTCCAT
>JBBRHC010000460.1:0-2299 GCA_038223295.1 Opitutales bacterium | reverse complement strand
TCAACTCGCCAATCGCATCATCGAGGATGCCTACATCTCCGGCGCGTCCGACATCCACATCGAGCCGCAGGAGAAAGATCTGATGGTCCGCTACCGCATCGACGGCATCTGCCAGGAAAAACTCCGCCTGCCGAAGCAGGTGACCGGCGCGCTGATCTCGCGCCTGAAGATCATGTGCAACCTCGACATCTCCGAGCGTCGCCTGCCCCAGGACGGGCGCATCGTCTTCAAAAAGTTCACCAAGAAAAACATCGATATCGACCTGCGCGTGGCCACCGGCCCGATGAACCACGGCGAGAAGGTCGTGATGCGCATCCTCGACAAACAAAAGTCCACCCTCCCGCTGCCCGCGCTCGGCTTCTCCGACGAGAATCTCGCCAAATACCGCGAGTGCATCCGCCAGCCCTACGGCATGATCCTGCACTGCGGCCCCACCGGCTCGGGCAAGTCCATGACGCTCTATTCCGCCCTCGGCGAAATCAACACGCCCGACGTCAATATCCAGACCGCCGAGGACCCCATCGAGTACACCTTGGCCGGTATCAACCAGATGCAGATGAGCCGCGCCATCGGCCTCACCTTCGCGCGCGCCCTGCGCTGTTATCTGCGCATGGACCCCGACGTCATCCTCGTGGGTGAGATCCGCGACGAGGAGACCGCACAAATCGCGGTCGAGGCCGCCCTCACCGGCCACTTGCTCGTCTCCACCCTGCACACCAACGATGCGCCCAGCACCGTCGCCCGCATCGGCGAGATGGGCGTGGAGCCGTTCAACATTTCCGCCTCCCTCATCTGCGTCTGCGCCCAGCGCCTGCTCCGTCGCGTGTGCAAAAACTGCAAACAGGTCTACGACCCGGTCGGCCGCGAAAAAGACCTGCTGGAAAAAGCCATCAAGTGGAGCGGCCCGATCTTCCGCGCCAACCCCCAAGGCTGCCCCACCTGCAACGGCCTGGGCTACAAGGGCCGTGTCGGTATCCACGAACTCATGACGAACTCCGAGGACCTCACCGCCGCCATCAACAAAAAATCCGAGGTCGCCGAGCTGAAGCGCATCGCGATGAAGGACGGCATGAAGACGCTCCATCAGGACTCCATGCTGAAGGTCCGCATGGGCCTCACCACCATCGAGGATGCGCTGGCCAACGTGCCGCCCGACCTGATTTTCTAGCCTCACCGCTCCCGCCCTACCCCTACTCTTCCACCCCCACCGCCCACCGCCTCCCGCCCAAAGCCCTCCGTCCCCATGCGCTACTTCTCCAGTTTCGACGAGGAACAACAGCCGGTCACCACCTGGCAGGGCTACCCGATCTATGCCGCCCACCTCATCGTGGGCGCGTTGGTGGGATCGCTGTTTTTCAGCACCGCGATGCTCGCCTTTAAACAAACCGGCGCGCTCGACACCCTCGCCTTCGCGAGCCCCGAGGTGTGGCGCGGCCAGCTCTGGCGGGTTTTCAGCTATGGTTTGGTGAACCCGCCGAGCCTCGGGTTCGTGATCGACGTGTTCATGCTGGCGATGTTCGGGCGCGAGGTGGAAAAGGCGTTGGGGCGCACTTCTTTTCTACGGCTCTACGCGTGCATCTATTTTATCCCGCCACTGTTGCTCACCTGCTTCGGCGCGGTGACCCCGATGTATCGCGCCGGGCACACCGGCGCGCTGGCGGTCTTCATCGCCTTCGCCACGTATTACCCCGACGCCGGCATGATGTTTAACCTGCTCGCCAAATGGGCCGCCGCCATTCTGATCAGCATCTTTACCCTGGTCGCGCTCGCGAATCACAATTGGTCCGAACTCATCTCGATCTGGGCGACCTGCGGCTTTGCCTTCGTCTTCGTCCGCCACGCCAAAGGCGAGTGGGAGATACCGGCGCTTTTCCGCCGCGGCTCGGCTCCCTCGGCGATGCGGCGCGCCGACCCCGGAACCTCGAATCGCTCCCCGGGAAAACCGATCACGGGCGACAGCTCCGCCCCGCGCAAGGCCGCACCCGTCGATTCCCTGGCGGAGGTCGATGCCCTCCTCGACAAGATCGCCGTCCACGGCATGCAAAGCCTGACCAAGGCCGAGCGCGCCCGCCTCGACGCCGCGCAAGCCCGCCTGGCCAAGCGACGCGACGCGACACGGTAGGCGCGGCAGGGTGAAACGGAAAGTGATGTCAGCGCTATTCCTCCGTCGATAGGCGGTGGGGTAAGACATTAACCTATAAGCCGCGGTTCGGCTTGGCAGGAAGGAACGCAAGTTGCTATTGAGGGTAGCTAATGAGTGATTTAACGACGTTATTGAGGCTCACCCGGAGGGTGAAGT
>JBBRHC010000459.1:0-2307 GCA_038223295.1 Opitutales bacterium | reverse complement strand
TTAGAATCACTTTGAAAGCGAATTGGAATAAGTGCAGGGCGGGGTCGCCGCACCCCGCCAAACTTCGCCCCCCCTTCCCATGCACATCCCCCGTCTCGCGCGCGCCCTGCTTGGCGCCTTCCTCCTCAGCCATTCGTCATTCGCCATTCCGCGCGCCGGCGCGGCGCCTTTCCCGGTCGAGGAAACCACCGTCGCCGCCGTCCACTCCGCCTACCGCGCCCGACTCACCACCGTCACCGCCGTCCTCCGCGCCCACCTCGACCGCATCGACGCCTACGACCAGCGCGGCCCCATCCTCAACTCCGTCATCAACCTCCACCCCGCCGCCCTCGCCGAGGCCGCCGCGCTCGACGCCGCCCTCGCCGCCGCCCCCGCCGGCTCGCTCCCGCCCGCCGCCGGCTCGCTCTGGGGCATACCCGTCGCGGTCAAAGACTGCATCGACGTCGCCGGCGTGCCCATGACCGGCGGTTTCCAAGGCTGGAAAAACTACGTCCCGCCCGCCGACGCCCCCCAGATGGCCCGCCTGCGCGCCGCCGGCGGCCTCCTTTTCGCCAAAGTGTCCCTCTCCGAATTCACCCGCGGCGGCGGTGACAACATCAACTCCGTCCTCGGCGGCTTCGCCCGCAACCCCTACCACACCGCCTACGCCACCGGCGGCTCCTCCGGCGGCACCGGCTCCGCCATCGCCGCCAGTTTCGCCATCCTCGGCATCGGCACCGACACCGGCGGCTCCATCCGCATGCCCGCCGCGCACAACGCCCTCTTCGGCCTCCGCCCCACCGTTGGCCTCGTCTCCCGCACCGGCATCGTGCCCAACAACTCCGTGCGCGACACCGCCGGCCCCATGACCCGCACCGTCGCCGACGGCGCCCTCCTCATGGATGCCCTCCTCGGCCCCGATCCCGCCGACCCCGCCACCGCCCGCATCCCCGCCGCCTACGCCCCGCCCGCCCGCCCCTTCACCGCCGCGTTAAACAAAGACGCCCTCCGCGGCGCCCGCCTCGGCGTCCTCCGCCAGGCCTTTCCCCCCGCCCGCACCCATCCCCGCATCCTCGCCCACTTCGAGCGCACCCTCGCCGAGCTCCGCGCCGCCGGCGCCGAGCTCATCGACCCCTTTGTCGTGCCCGAGCTCGATACCCTCCCCCGCGCCCCCCAGACCGCCGCCCGCCGCAAGGCCGATATGGTCGCCTTCCTCGCCGCCCACCCCGGCATCCCTTACCCGACCCCCGAGGCCATCGCCGCCTCCAAGCTCGCCCACCCCCTCCACCAGCCCGGCCTCGAAGCCGATGCCGCCGCCGGCCCCGTCGACAACGACCCCGATACCCTCCAAGGCCTCGCCACCGAAAACGCCTACCGCGCCGCCTTCACCCGCGAGATGGATGCCGCCCGCGTCGACGCCCTCGTTTTCCCCACCTGGGCCCAGCCCCCCGTCCTCAACGGCGACCGCAACACCCAGCTCATGACCCCCGAGCCCCGCCCCGCCCCCGCCGCCGGCCCCACCGGCCTCGGCGCCAGCCTCACCTTCGTCGGCAGCACTCTCCAGTGGCCCGCTCTCTCCGTCCCCAGCGGCTTCCTCTCCGACCCCGCGCTCCCCCTGGGCCTGCAAATGCTCGGCCGCGCCTGGGACGACGCCCGCCTCGTCGGCTTTGCCTACGCCTACGAGCAGGCCACGCTCCACCGCCGTTCGCCCGCCGCCACCCCGCCCCTCGGCGCCGAGCCCGCCGAGCCTTTCCTCGGCACCTGGCGATTGGTGGCGATTCGGGATCGCGACACCGCCACCGGCATGGAGACCCCGGCCGCCCGCGGCGCCGTCGACGGCCAATTGTACTATGCCCCCAACGGCCGCATGAGTGTACAGATCATCCGCACCGGCCGCACCGGAGCGACCGCCAACGCCGACGGCTTTAGCAGTTACTTCGGTCGTTGGACGCTGCTGCTGGAGGAGGGCTGTATGGTACATCACCAAGAGGGACAGTTAAACCCGGCGCAAACGGGAGTGTCGGCCAAGCGATATTACAGTTTTGATAAAAACGGCTGGCTCTCGCTCGCGACTCCTGCGCGCCGCGCCACCCCCGACGCCCCCGAGCGCCAATCCGTCTTCGTCTGGGAGCGCATAAGGTAGCGCAAGACCGTCGGCCGCGCCTTGACCTCGAGCCCCCGTTCCCCCGTTAAACCCGAAAAGCGGAGTTGGAGCCGATGAGATGGCGCAAGATGCTGGAGCAGATGGTCGTTCGTGAATCCTCGAGGTGCACTGAATAGTGCATCGAGCGGGTGAACGAACGAGCAGATGCCCGGCAGGTTGCGCCA
>JBBRHC010000458.1:0-2308 GCA_038223295.1 Opitutales bacterium | reverse complement strand
GTCCATCGACTTGGCGAGCGGGTTGCCGCGGCTGATGGCGCGCTTGTCGGGGTCGCCGGAGAGGTGGGGGTCGGTGCCCCAGCTGCCGGTGAACTTCGCGCTGTCCTTGAGGCCGGCGGCGCGCAGGACGTCTGACAGCTTCACGCCGGTCCATTCGGCGCAGCCGACGCCGCCGTTGGTCCACTGGTTGCCGCGGGCGGTGGGGGAGTAGAAGGCGCGGCCGTTGCCGCCGCATTCCATCACCATGCGGTGGGTCTGGGCCTGGAAGCGCTGCTTCAGCTCGCCGAGGGTGATCTCCAGCTTCTGGTTCACCTCGCCTTCGATGGTGATCTTCCAGGAGTCGGGGTTGCCCTCCTGGTCCGGAAGCTGGCCGTTATTGCGGATGAAGAATTTGTCGAGCGGGGTGGTGTCGTCGTCGAGCAGGTGTTCGGGGGTTTCGGCGACCAGCGGGCGGTCGCCGAGGACCGCGAGACCTTTGTGCTTGCCGGGGTAGTCGAGCATCTGCGGTCCCTTTCCTTGTGCCAGTGCGACGGGGGGCGCACCACGGCCGGCGGCGGTCATTGCCAGTGCCGCGCCGAGTGCGGCGAGCGCGCTTCCTCGCAGCAGGTTGCGTCGCCCTTGGGCGGGCGTGCCGGCCGGCTGCTCTGCTTGGACATGGCCGCGCGCGGGGTCGGCTTCAATGCGGGTGTGCATGGTTGTTCCCTCCCTTGGTGATTTTGCGCCGCGTTGGTCAGCGGCGTTCGAAGTCGGTGCGTTCGATCACCGGCAGGTTGTGCAGGTAGCGGCGCAGGCAGTCCAGGCCCATCTCGACGGCGCCGAGGCGGATCCATTCGCGGCCGCCGAGGATGCGGGCGCGGCGGACGATGGTGTCGCCCGCGCGGCCCACGGCGATCCAGATGGTGCCGCCGAGGTCCATGCGGTCGGCCCCTTCGTCGAGGTCGATGAGCACGGCGAGGCCGTGGCTGGCGCCGGATTGCTCGCGGGCGGCGGCGGCGACTTCGGCGGCGATGGCTTCGGTGTATTCGCCGATATCGAGATGCAGCGGCAGGCCGAGCGCGTTGAAGATCTGGGCGCGATCGCGGGCGACGATGGCGCGGCGGAAGACGGCCTCCGCACCCGGGAGGTGGGCCAGGCGCATGGCGATCTGGCCGGAGGTGTAGGTTTCGACGACGGCCAGGCGGGCGCCGGCTTTCGCGAGCGCGTCGTTGCAGGCGCCTTCGAGGGTTTGGTCGTCTTCGCAGATGATGAAGTTGCCGAGGCGGTCGCGGATTTCGGCGTCGACCGGGGCGAGCTTGGCTGCGATGTCGTCGGCGTTGGTGCCGCGGATGGTGAGCTTGGTTTCGATCTGCGGGTAGTGGGCGCGGAAGCCGAGCTTGACGCCGCCGGTGGGGTCGAGGTCCTCGATGCCTTGTAGTAGGCTGTCGATGTGGGATTCGCCGAGGCCGTAGCCATGGTAGCGCTTGAGGCGGATAGTGGCCGGCGCGCCGGAGCGGGCGAGCAGGCGGGGGATGATCTGTTCCTCCAGCATGCGGCGCAGTTCGCGGGGGACGCCGGGGGTGAAGAAGAAGCGGGCGCCGCCGATGTCCATGGCCCAGCCGCACGCGGTTCCGATCGGGTTGTCGAGGATCTCCGAGCCGAGCGGGAGCATGGCCTGCTTGCGGTTGTTCGGCGGCATGTCGCGGCCGCGGCGGGTGAAGAAGCCCTCCATCTTTTCCAGCCAGCCCTCGTGGAGTTCGAGATCGACGCCGGCGGCCTGGGCGGCGATTTCCTGGCTGAGGTCGTCGAGTGTAGGGCCGAGGCCGCCGTTGACGATGACGATATCGGCGCGGCCGGCGGCGAGGTGGAAGGCGGAGAGGAGGGTTGCGCGGTCGTCGCCGACGGTGGTGCCCCAGACGACGGAGAGGCCGACATCCTCCAGTTTCTGGGTCATGTAGGTGAAGTTGGTGTTGACGATTTTGCCGGTGAGCACCTCGTCGCCGGTGCAGATGATCTCGATGCGCAATTTTGTTCCCTCCGCCGACGGACCGGCGAGGGCATTACAGCCAAGCGGGGGGATGTCGCCAAGGGGGGAGGGTAGATGGTTTCATGTGGAATGAAATGAAATCGTAACAAATATGGCGAGCGTGACGGGGGTGGGACAGGGCTGAACCGACGGTCGGGGGCCATGGGGGCGGGCGGATGCGCGGGGGGCGGATGGCGGCTTGGGCATGGCCGGCGCCGCCTTGAGGCGCGCGAGGGAGCGGCGCGGGGAGTCCGGTCGCGGGGAGAGGGGGCGTGATGATGACCTCGGCCCTCCGGGGCGCCGGGG
>JBBRHC010000457.1:0-2309 GCA_038223295.1 Opitutales bacterium | reverse complement strand
ACCATCACCTCCGCAGCCCACGGCTTCGCACCGCAGGGCGCTTTCTTGTCGGCCCCCGCACGCCATATCTTCTCAGCCACCGTCACCAGCCCCGCCCACTGGATGTGCTTGTCCAGCTCCACCAAGCGGTCTCCGTGCTGCATCATCGACTCCAGCGCGATATGGTCTCCAAAGAAGGAATATTGATTTTGGCTCATTAAGATATAACCCAGGCACAACCTATGCCATTATCAATCAATGATATGCTAAATTTAGGAGTTCCCTTAAGGCTAATGGGCGAAGTTCGCGCACCGCCCTCACGGCTTGGGGAAACATGTCCCGGTGGTCATCATAACCGTTAGCCTTGCCGCCCATCGAGAACGGTTGCAGGGGGGGCCCCACGGCGACCACGTGGACAGGGCCGAGCGCCGCGAAATCAATTTTTTGAACGTTAGATTCGATCACTCGCCAATCGGGTCGGTTGGCGCGAAGAGTGGCGCAGGCGTACTCGTCGCGTTCAACCAGAGCGGTCGCCCGGAAGCCGGCCTGCTCTAGGCCGAGGGCAAGCCCGCCCGCGCCGGAAAAGAGCTCAAGGGCATACATAAGCATGAAGGACGGAAAACTGCCGTTGGGTGTCAAACCGAGATGCCGCGCGCGACAGGAGTCCGACGTCCTTGGCGAACATGCAGAAGAGGCAGCGGGAAAGGAACTCGGCGACGAGTTTGGCGTCGTGGTGTTGCTCGAACGATTTGGCGAGCGCGGCGAGGTAGCCGGCGACCTCGCGGGTGACGGCGGCGGCGCGTCTGGCGGGGTCGAGGGCGAGCGGGGCGAGCCAGACGGCGCGGAGGGTGGCGCGCACCTACTCGCGGGCGAACTCGGCGAGCTTGATGCGGTGGGAGCAGGGGTCGGGGAAGGGGAGGTAGGCTTTGCCGCGCTGGGTGAAGTCGGCGTAGGGTTCGACGACGTGGCCGACGTCCACGACGAGGAGGAAGGGGGGCGGTTTTCGGCGGCGGGCAGGCGGGTGGCGTAGTCTTCGGCCTGGCCGAGGGCCTCGATCATGGCGCGATCCCAGGCGGCGGAACCGCGGATAACGCCGCTGCGCGGCTTGATCTCGAATTTGAGATCTGAAATTCCAGATGCGGCGTAGGGGGCGTGAGCGTATTGCTTACACTCGCAGACGAAGCTGTCGCGTTTGTAGAGATCGATGCGGCCGGTGGTGGTTTTTTCGGAGCCGCGATGGTGGAAGGTGACGGCGCGCTCGAAGACGTAGGCGTTGTTGGCGGTGGCGGGGTCGGGACGCGGGACCCCGGGGACATCGCAGAGCTCGGAGAGAAAATGAGGGTAAACACACCAAGTGTTGGGCCGCCGAGCCCAATGGGGTCGCGCCGAGCCCCCCTCACACGACGGAATCAAGACGGTTGATAGCCACCGCGATCATTAACTTCCCCGGCATCGGAGGCCAGACCCGCCTCGTGCGCCGGTCGGGAGCCCCAAAGCCGGGCACAAATTCCGCCTGACTCCGGCGTCATCGGGGCACAGTCATGGCGTCACTTCTCGCCGCCGCCCCTCGCAAATGCCGTCCCCGCCCCCGCCCCCCGATCCGCCCGACCTGGCCCACGCCTTCCCCTTCGATCCCAGTCACGGTCGTTCCTTGGACCAGCTCCGGCAAGTCACCCCACCCGCGCCGCCGCCTGATTTTGCCGCGTTCTGGCGCCCCCGTTACGGGCGCACCGTCGCCCTCACCCCGACCCTGATTCACCAAAACGCGGTCGGCACCGACGCCCTGGGGCGGCGCGTTTTCGACCTGCGTTTCGCCACCACCGACGGCCTCGCGCTCAACGCCTGGCTGCTCCTCCCCGCCCAGAGCGAGCCGAGCCACGGCCTCGTCGTCGGCCATGGCTACGGCGTGGGCGACGCCCTCGACGCCAGCCTGCCGTTTACCTCCGCCGCGTTGCTTTTCCCCTACTTCCGCGGCCTCGCCCGCAGCCGCTGCCCGGGCATCCCGCCCGAGGTCGACCGCCACGTGCTCCACGGCATCGAACACGCCGAGACCTACGTCATCGGCGGTTGCGTCGAGGACGTCTGGACCAGCGTCAGCCTGCTCCTCTCGCTCCACCCCGCCCTCGCCGGCCGCATCGGCTACGTCGGCACCAGTCTGGGCGGCGGCGTGGGCGCGCTCGCCCTGGCATGGGAAACCCGTGTCGCGCGAGCCGCGCTCGTCGTGCCCACCTTCGGCCACCAGCCCCTGCGCCTCACCCTCCCGACCGTCGGCAGCGGCGCGAGCGTGCAAACCTACGTCCGCGCCCACCCCGGGGTGGGCGACCGCGCGC
>JBBRHC010000456.1:0-2309 GCA_038223295.1 Opitutales bacterium | reverse complement strand
TCCCGTGATGGATGCCGGGCGTGTCTTGGAAAGACGTGGTGGTGAGCAGGACGCGGGCGGGAGCGGAGGGCATGGCGCGGTTAGCGGGGGACGGGGGCAGGGAACGGGGAGGGTCGGAAGGCGGAAACTTAAAGGCTGGGGCGGGGGAGACGAGAGCGGAAGGTGTGAGAAGGTTTGCAGGCGGGCGGGGCGGGCGCGTGGTCGAGGAGCGGGTGGAGATGCAGGCGGCGCGGGCGTCCGATTCTCCCCGTCGCGGAGCGGGCGGCGGGCATGCCGCGGAAGGATGGCGACGCGACGCACGGAGCGGCGTGGATGATTTTTGGCGGGGTTGTTTATCACGATTCCGGGTATCGCGTCGCCGCCGCGTCTGCCGGAGACTCTCGCGGCCGACCGACCCCGCACCGAGCTCGGCGACCCGTGTCCGAATCCACGTCCCACCTTGTTCCCGCCTGTCGCATCCTTGTCGTCGAGGATGAAGTGAAGACGCGCGCCTCGCTGACCGAGGGTCTGGCTTTGCAGGGCTGGGAGGTGGTGGGGGCGGCGACGGGCGACGAAGGGGTGGCCTGGATCGAGCGGAAGAGCTTCGATCTGGTGGTGCTCGACTGGATGTTGCCCGGGCGCAGCGGGCTGGAGGTGCTGGCGCGGCTGCGGCAAGGCGGCGGCCAGGTGCCGGTGTTGATGCTGACGGCGCGCGATTCGGTGCGGGACCGCGTGCTCGGGCTGGAAAAGGGCGCGGACGACTACCTGGCCAAGCCTTTCGCGTTTGCCGAGCTGGTGGCGCGCTGCCGGGCGCTGCTGCGCCGGGCGACGAGTTATCCGGCGCTCGTGCCGACCTGCGGGGATCTGCAACTCGACGCGCGCGCGCGGGTGGCGCGGCGCGGCGGGCGGGAGATGGCGCTGACCCCGCGCGAGGTGGATGTATTGGAATACTTGTTACGCCATCAGGGGCAGGTCGTGACGCGCGAGATGTTGCAGCATGAAGTCTGGAAACAGCCCAACCGCTTCACCTCGCTGGACAACGTGATCGACGTGCAGATGGCCCGGCTGCGGCGCAAGGTGGACGACGGAGCGGCGGACAAACTCATCCATACGCTGCGCGGGCTGGGCTACCGGCTCGGGAAGGAGGCGACATGATGCGCGGGTGGTGGAAGCGACGCTCGCTGCGATTTCGCCTGGCGGCGTGGTATGCGTTCGGCGGCATCGTGCTGCTGACGGCCTTTAGCGCGGTGATCTATGGTTTCGTGGCGGGGCGCATGGCCCAGCCGCTCGACCGTCAGTTGCGCGCCGACCTGGCGATGGTGAAGGCGCGGACGACGCTCGGGGCCGACGGGCGGCTGAGGTGGGATGGACGGGTGGCGGAGCCGGGGGAGCCGTGGGCGTGGCGCGATCCGTGGTTCGAGATCTGGGACGCGCGGGGCGTCCTCGTGCAGCGGCGGTGGCCGCTCGACGAGGCGCGGCTGGAGCAGACGCCCTTCGCGCCGGCGGCGGACTGGGAGACCTTGTCGGTCTATAACGTCGCGGCCGATCTGAGGCTGCGGGTACTCTCGACCCCGTGGACGCCGCCGGGCGGGGAGCCGGGGGGGATGGTTCGCGTGATGCGCGTGCACAAGCCGGCGGCCGACGCGCTCAGCGCGCTGTTTCTCATCCTGGCGGTGGCGTTGCCCGTGGTGGTGGCGTTGCTGGTGCTGGTCGGCTATCTGCTCACGCGGCACTGGCTGCGCCCGCTGCACGACATGGTGGCGGAGGCGGAGCGCATCGGCGCGAACGAGCTCGGCCGCCGGCTGCCGGTGGCCAATCCGCACGACGAGCTGGGCCGCCTGGCGGAGGTGTTCAACGGCACGCTGACGCGGCTGGAGGAGTCGTTCGCGACGCTGGATCGCTTCGCGGGCGACGCGTCGCATGAGCTGCGCACGCCGCTGACCACGCTGCGCAGCGTGGGCGAGGTGGCGCTCCAGCGCGGACGCACGGTCGAGGAGTATCGCGAGGTGATCGGCAGCATGCTCGAGGAGACGCAGCGTTTGCAGACGCTGGTCGAGCGATTGCTGCAACTCGCGCGCGCGAGCGGCGGGATGCAGGAGGTTCGCCGCGTGCCGGTGCGGCTGGATCAGATCGTGGCGGAGTGCGTGGCGGAGCTCGGCGTCCTGGCCGAGGACCGAGGGCAGCACATCGCGCTCGATGTGGTCGAATGCGAGGCGCGAACCGACCCGGTGCTTTTTCGCCAGGCGCTGCAAAACCTGGTGGACAACGCGATCAAGTTCAGTCCCCACGGCGGGGAGATCCGCATCGCGGTGCGCGCGGAGGAGGAGGTC
>JBBRHC010000455.1:0-2311 GCA_038223295.1 Opitutales bacterium | reverse complement strand
GGTGCTGCGCTGGGTGCGGGATCGCGCCTCGGCGGTGAGAAACGGGGACGGCCCGGCGTATCGGCTGGTGGGCGTGGCGGAGGACATCACGGAGCGGCGGCAGTTGGAGGACCAGTATCGCCATTCGCAAAAAATGGAGGCGATCGGGCAGCTCTCGGGCGGGGTGGCGCATGATTTCAACAACCTGCTGACCATCATCCACGGGCACCTGGGTTTGCTGGAGGCGAACGGGTGCGTGACGCCGGAGATCGCGGGCTCGATCAACGAGATCGCCCAGGCGGCGACGCGGGCCTCGGGCCTCACGCGGCAGTTGCTCACGTTTAGCCGCAAGCAGGTGATGCATTCGCGCGATCTCGATCTGCGCGCGGTGGTGGCGGATCTGGCGAAGATGTTGCAACGCATCCTCGGCGAGGATGTGGAGATGCGGGTGGAGGACGGCGGGGCGCCGCTGTGGATCCATGCCGACTCGGGCATGATGGAGCAGATCCTGATGAACCTGACGGTGAACGCGCGCGACGCGATGCCGCGGGGCGGGCGGCTGCTTATCGAGCTGGCGGCGGCCACGCGGGAGGAGGTCTTGACGGCGGAGGTGGACCTGGGGGAGGCGCAGGCCCCGGCCGGTTATGCGCGGCTGCGGGTGAGCGACACGGGGACGGGGATAACGCCGGAGGTGCTGGCGAAGATTTTCGACCCGTTTTTCACGACGAAGGAGGTGGGCAAGGGCACGGGGCTGGGGCTGGCCACGGTGTATGGCATCGTGCGGCAGCACGGCGGCGGGGTGAAGGCGACGAGCCTGCCCGGCAAGGGGGCGACCTTCGTGGTTTACCTGCCGCGGGTGGGGGCACCGGAGGCGTCGGGCGCGGCGGCGCGGGCGACGGCGGCGCCTGTAGGGGCGGGAGTGTCGTCGGCGGTGGGCGGGGAGACGGTGCTGCTGGTGGAGGACGAGCCCTCGGTGGCGAGCCTGGTGAGCCTGGCGCTCGGGTGGTCGGGCTACCACGTGCTGGCGGCGGTGAACGGGCGCGAGGCGCTAAAGTTGTGGGCGGAGCATCGGGGCCGCATTGACCTGCTGCTGACCGATTTTGTGATGCCGGACGGGCTGAGCGGCCGCGATCTGGCGGAGCGCGTGCTCAAGGACCAACCGGGGCTGCCGGTGATCTACATGAGCGGTTATAGCGCCGAGATCGCGGGTCGCGATATCGGCGACCTGACGACGCTGTGTTTCCTCGCCAAGCCCTTCACCGTGGACCAGTTGCGGCGCATGGTGCGCGAGTGTCTGGAGAAAGCGCGGGCTTGAGCGGACGTGAGGTAAGCGGATTAGAAGTGGCATGGGCGTCCCGCCCATGGGATCTGCGGCGAATGGGCAGGATGCCCATTCGCTCACGGGCGGGACGCCCGCGCGACGCCGGAGGAACAGCCCTTATATCGGTTCCGGTTACACCCGGGCGCCGCGTCAGAGGTTGGCGATGATGGCGTCGGCCATGGCGCGGGTGCCGACGGAGGGTTTGCCAAATGCGATGTCACCGGTGCGCACGCCATCGATGGTGACGGCCCGGCGCACGGCGGCCTCGATGCGGGTGGCGATGGCGTCTAGGCCGAAGCTGTAGCGCAGCATCATGGCGGCGGAGAGGATCTGGGCGCAGGGGTTGGCGACGCCCTTGCCGGTGATGTCGGGGGCGGTGCCGCCGGCGGGCTCGAAGAGGCCGAATGGCAGGCCGAGGGTGTTTTTGCCGGTGCCGAGGGAGGCGCTGGAGAGCATGCCGAGGGAGCCGCAGATGACGGCCATCTCGTCGGAGAGGATGTCGCCAAACATGTTTTCGGTGAAGAGCACGTCGAACTGGTTGGGGTCGCGGGCGAGCTGCATGGCGGCGTTGTCGACGTACATGTGGCTGAGGGCGAGGTCGGGGTGGTGCTTGGCGAAGTAGGCGGTGACGACGCGGCGCCAGAGCACGGAGGTCTCGAGGACGTTGGCCTTGTCGACCGAGCAGACTTTTTTGCCGCGGGCGCGGGCGGTGACGGCGGCGACCTCGGCGATGCGCTCGATCTCGGAGGTTTTGTAAACCATGGTGTCAACGGCTTGCTCCTCGCCGTTTTCGAGCGTGGTGGTGGTCTTGGGCAGGCCGAAGTAGATGCCGCCGGTGAGCTCGCGGATGCAGACGATGTCGATGCCTTGGGGGATGCGGGCGGTCTTGAGCGGGGAAGCGTCGGTAAGATCCGGATACAGCTGGCCGGGGCGGATGTTGGCGAAGAGGTTGAAGGCTTTGCGCAGGGGGAGGAGGGCGGCGCGCTCGGGCTGCTCCTTGGGCGGGAGTTT
>JBBRHC010000454.1:0-2326 GCA_038223295.1 Opitutales bacterium | reverse complement strand
GATCATGAGCACCGAACCGAATTCCCCCGCCGCCCCGGCCACCGGCGATGCCGGCGACACCGCCGCCCCGCAAACGCCGGAGCAGCTGATGTACGCCGCCAGCCAGCGCATCGCGACCCTGGAGGCGGAAGCCGCGGACATGAAGGACCGCTGGATGCGCGCCGAGGCCGAAATGGCCAACGTCCGCGCCCGCGCCAAGCGCGACGTGGACGAAACCCGCCAGTTCGCGGTGCAGAAATTCGCCCGCGACGTCGCCGAGGCCGCCGAGAACCTGCGCCGCGGCCTGCACTCCATCCCTTCCACCGACGGCCAGCCAGACATCGTCGCCAAGCTGCGCGACGGCTTCGAGGGCATCGAGCGCAGCTTCGTCGGCCTCCTCGAACGCAACGGCATCCAGGGCACCGACCCCACCGGCGCCAGCTTCGACCCCAACCTCCACCAGGCCATGGCCGAGCATGAAACCGCCGACCACCCCCCCGGCACGGTCATCCAGGCCTGGAGCCTCGCCTGGACCCTGAACGGCCGCCTGCTCCGCCCCGCCATGGTCGTCGTCGCCAAGGCCGCCTCCGCTGAAACAGGCGGCCCCAAGCTCGACACGACTGCCTAAAAAATAATCACTTCGCCCCCGCGCGGCCCCTTGCCGCCGGGCCGCGCGTTGAATACATCCGATTCGTCACAACGGGGGTCCCGCCGGTGCTTCGGGCCGATGGGATCCGCCAAAGGGAGACTGACATGAGCAAGGTCATCGGCATCGACCTCGGCACCACCAATTCCTGCGTCGCGATCATGGAGGGCCCGTCCGGCAAGGGCGAGATCCGCGTCATCGAGAACACCGAGGGCGCGCGCACCACGCCCTCCATCGTCGCCTTCTCCGACAGCGGCGAGCGCCTCGTCGGCCAGTCCGCCAAGCGCCAGGCCGTCACCAACCCCACCAACACCCTCTACGCGGTGAAGCGCCTCATCGGCCGCCGCTACGACGACCCGCTGGTGGCCAAGGACAAGGCCATGGTGCCCTACGAAATCGTTCGCGGCGACAACGGCGACGCCTGGGTCCAGGCGCGCGGCGAGAAATACTCGCCCAGCCAGATCAGCGCCTTCATCCTCGGCAAAATGAAGGAAACCGCCGAGGCCTATCTCGGCGAGCCGGTCACCCAGGCCGTCATCACCGTCCCCGCCTACTTCAACGACAGCCAGCGCCAGGCCACGAAGGACGCCGGTCGCATCGCCGGCCTCGAAGTCCTGCGCATCATCAACGAGCCCACCGCCGCCGCGCTGGCCTACGGCCTCGACAAGAAAAAGACCGGCACCATCGCCGTCTACGACCTCGGCGGCGGCACCTTCGACATCTCCGTGCTCGAAATCGGCGACGGCGTCTTCGAGGTGAAATCCACCAACGGCGACACCTTCCTCGGCGGCGAGGATTTCGACCTGCGCGTCATCGACTACCTCGCCGAGGAGTTCCGCAAGGAACAGGGCATTGACCTGCGGAAAGACCGCCTCGCCCTCCAGCGCCTCAAGGAAGCCGCCGAGAAGGCCAAGATCGAGCTCTCCTCCTCCAAGGAGACCGAGCTCAACCTGCCCTTCATCACCGCCGACGCCTCCGGCCCCAAGCACCTCGTCATGAAGCTCTCCCGCGCGAAGCTGGAAAGCCTGGTCGATGACCTCGTCGCCCGCACCATGGAGCCCTGCCGCGCCGCCCTGAAGGATGCCGGCGTCACCGCCGGCGAGATCGACGAAGTGATCCTGGTCGGCGGCATGACCCGCATGCCCAAGGTCATCGAGGCCGTGAAGCAGTTCTTCGGCAAGGACCCCGCCCGCAACGTCAACCCCGACGAGGTCGTGGCCATCGGCGCCGCCGTCCAGGGCGCCGTCCTCAAGGGCGACGTCAAGGACGTCCTTCTGCTCGACGTCACGCCCCTTTCCCTCGGCATCGAGACGCTGGGCGGCGTGTTCACCCGCTTGATCGAGCGCAACACGACCATCCCGACCAAGAAAAGCCAGGTCTTCAGCACCGCCGATGACGGCCAGACGGCGGTCACCATCAAGGTCTTCCAGGGCGAGCGCGAGATGGCCGCCGACAACAAGCAACTCGGCAACTTCGACCTCCAGGGCCTCCCCGCCGCCCCGCGCGGCGTCCCCCAGATCGAAGTCACCTTCGATATCGACGCCAACGGCATCGTTTCCGTCCAGGCCAAGGACAAGGCAACCGGCAAGGAACAGCAGATCCGCATCACCGCCAGCGGCGGCCTGTCGGAAGCCGACATCCAGCGCATGGTCCAGGAAGCCGAAGCCAACGCCGAGGCCGACAAGAAGCGCCGCGAGTTCG
>JBBRHC010000453.1:0-2336 GCA_038223295.1 Opitutales bacterium | reverse complement strand
CGGGAGGCGCTGCGCCTGTGGCGCGAGACGGAGGCGCGGCTGGGGCCGATCCACCGCCTCGCGCCCGACGCGGCTCCGGTGCGGTGCGCGGCCCGCATCGCGCGAGGAGCGCTGGGCGATGCGATCCGCGCGGCGCCGGTCGCCTCGGCTCTGGCGTATGAGCTGGTGGCGCTGTTGCTGGCCGAGCGGCCGACGACGGGGGCGGGCGGGGGGGCGCAGGCGGACGGGTTGGCGCGGGCGCGGCAGTTTGCCGAGCGGAATCTGGCCGCGCCGCTCGGCGTGGCGGAGCTGGCGGGGGCGGCGGGTTTGTCGCGCTTTCATTTCTCGCGGCTTTTCACCGCCGCGGAGGGGCTGACGCCGGCGGCGTGGCTGGCGACGCGGCGCGTGCAGGCGGCGGCGCAGCAGTTAAGGGAAGGCGAGGTGCCCTTGAAGGAGATCGCCGCGCGCTGCGGCTTCGCCGACGTGCATACCTTCGGGAAGGTGTTTCGCCGCCACACCGGGCGGGCCCCGGGGCGCTACCGGCGCAGCGGCGGTTAACCGGAAGGTGGATCGGCGGCAGGTGCGACGAGGAAGGCGGCGGCGATGCGCGCGGCGTCCAGGCCGAGCACGGTTTGCAGCATGAGCGGGCGCGGGCCTCGGCCTGGAGCGCGGGGTGGGCGCAAACGAAGAGGAGGGCGAGGCGCTCGTCGGGGAAGGGCGGGGGGGCGGCGGAGCGCACGCGGCGGCGGCGCACGTCGGCGATGAGGCGACGGAGGGCGGCGGAGAAGGCCTCGCTCAAGGCGTCCTCGACGGCGGCGATGTCCCGCCACCGCGCCGCGAGGTAGGCCACGAGGCGCCCGCAGGAGGCGCGGGCGACCGTCTCGACGACGTGGTGGGGGGAGGCGGGCGGCGGGGCGGGGGCAGGCACGCGAGGGGCGGGCGGGGCGGGGCGGTTTTTTTAGGCGCGGGGCGGGGCCGGGAGGGTGGGGCGCATCTCGACTCCGGCGCGAGTGGCGGCGGGGCAGAGGGCGGCGTAGTGGAGGGCGGCGTCGAGGTCGGGCACCTCGATGAGGTAAAAGCCGCCGACCTGTTCCTTGGTGTCGGCGAAGGGGCCGTCCTGGACGTGGCGGCGGGTGTCGCGCACGGTGGTGGCGCCGCCGGCGAAGACGCCGGCATCTTCGAGGACTTTGTTGTAGGCCATGTAGGCGCCCATGTAGGCGGCGACGGTGGCGGGATCGGAGCGTTCGGCGAAATCGGCGGGGGATTCGAGGACGAGGAGGGCGAATTGCATGTCGGTGGTGGGTCGGTGGTGGTTTTGAGTTTGGCGTATTGCCGTAACCAAGGACGCGCCAGCGGGGGGCGTTTCGACAGGGACGCGAAAAATAATTTGGGGTGCCGGGTGGGTGGGGCGCAGGCGGACGGCGGACGGCGGGTGGCGGACGGACGGACGGCGGAGACGGACTCGGAGAGGCGGGGTGCGGCGACCCCGCCCTACACGGGGGCGGAGAGGCGGGGGCTAGTGGCTGTGGCCTTCGGTGTCGTGGACGCCGTAGGCGTAGAGGGTATCGCTCCAGAGGGGGAGGCCGGCGCGCTCGAGGCGGAGGGAGAGCTTGTAGTGCGCGTAGGGGTTGATGCCGCCGAAGGTGGTGGGGCCGAAGCAGCCGGCATCCGTGTTCCAAGCGAGGGTCTCGGCGCCGGCACGGGACTTGAGCCGCAGGGTGGTGCCGGGGGCGGGCGCGGGGTCGAGCACGGGGGCGAATTGGCCGTCGGGGGCCCAGGTGAGCTCCAGGGTGTGGGGTTTTCCGTCGAGGGTCAGCGGGTAACGCGCGCCTTGGTTGGGGCCGCGCGCGACGTCGTGGGCGAGGTGGGCGAGGCGGTCTTTTTCGAAGGGGAGATAAATGACGACGCCGGTGACGCCGAGCGCGAGGACGATGGCGAGCCAGCGCTTCCAGGTGCCGCGGGCGGTGGGTTTTACCAGGACGGGTTCGTCGGAATAGGTGCTCATGCGCGGGGGGTGGGGCTTACGGATAGGGCGGAGGCGGCGCGGCGCAACCCTGAGTGGTGACCGGACCGCGCCTCGGGGCGGGCGTCGGAAATTAAAAGGGGGAGAGCGCGAGGTAGGCGAACCAGAGGAGCAGGAGGGCGGCGACGGCAAGCCAGAGGGGGTGGGGGCCGGAGCGGGGGCGGCGGCGGGAGCGAAGCGGGGGGGCGTCGGGGGAATCCGCGTCGTCGGCTTCGTAGGCGGATTCGGGGAGATCGAGGGCGTCGTAGCGGGTGGCGTCTTCGTTCCAGCCGGTGCGTTCATCGGCGCCACAGTGGGGGCAGGCGGAGGCGCGGGGGGGAACCTTCGCACCGCA
>JBBRHC010000452.1:0-2348 GCA_038223295.1 Opitutales bacterium | reverse complement strand
CCGGCGGGCACGAGGCCGGTGGTGTAGCTCCACTCGAAGAGTTTTTTTTGCCGGTCGCGGGCGATCCCGACGAGGAGGGTCTGCACGCGCATCTCCTCGCCGGTGACGATGTAGAGGATGGGGTAGCGGGCGCGGATGAGGGTCTGGATTTCCTGGGCGAGCTTCATGGGCGGGAGGGCGAGGGCGAGTTCGGAGGGGGTGGCGGGGGATTGTAGTTCGGGGTGGAGGCGGGCGCGCCAGGCGGGCCAGAAGCCGGCGCGGAGGCTGACTGGCGTGGTGGTAAGATGAGTGGCGAGCCAGGCGGCGATGGGGCGCCAGCGCACTCGATGTGGCCGGGCATGAGCAGGTGGCGGACGATGAGTTCGTGGTCGCGCGCAGCCCAGAGGAGGGTTTCGCGCACGGGGGCGGTGTAGGCGGGGGCGCGGGCGAGGCGGGCGGCACAGGCGTCGTTGCCGAATTTATAGTCGGCGACCCAGAGGCCGAAGACGCCGTCGAGCAGGGCGCGGGCCTCGGCGGAGGCGTGGGCGTTGGTTTTCCAGGCGAGGCGGGCGGAGTCGGGGAGCAGGGCGGCGAGGGCGAGGGCGTCGGGCAAGTGGATGGTGGGTTCGCCACCGAGGATCATGACGGTGCGCGCTCCGGCGGCGAGGGCGGCGGTGGCGCGCGCGGCGAGGGGCGCGGGGTCGAAGGGCTCGCCGGCGCCGGCATCCCAGCTCTCGCGGCCAGTGATACGGAAATCGCAACGCAGATCGCAGCCACCGAAGGCGATGGCGAAGGTGGGGCCGTGGGCGAGTTCATCGGCGACCTCGGTCTGGGCGGAAAAAACGCGGGCCGAGGGTCCGGCGTGGCAACGGCCGGCGGGGCCGGCGCGGCGGTCGGCGCCGCAGTGGTGGGCGCAAAGGTGGCAGCAGCCGAGCGTGGCGCGGGCGGCGAGGCGCGTCGGGCGGCGAGGGCCGCCCGAGGGCCGGGAGCAGGCTGCATGGGGGGAAGGGAAAATGTGGGCGCGGGCGCGGCGAGCATGGGCGCGGTGAGCATGGGTTTGGGGTGGCCGCGGGAGGCTGGGGAGCGGTGGAGGGAAGGGGAGACGTGGGGGGAGGGGGAGGTGGCCGGTGGGGGCACGGGGGGATGGGGCTTGCGCGCGGGACGTGCATGCCACGCGCGGAGGCGGAGGCGTGCGGGACGCACGGGAGACGTCAGCGGCCGAGCAAGCGGCGCCAACAGGAAGAGGGGGGCGTGGGCGGCTCGTCGTGAAGGGATTCGCAGAGGCGCGCGGCTAGCTCGGGCGGGACGGGGGTTTGCGCGGCGTCGTGGCGGAGCAGGGCCTCGGGGGAATCGAACTCGGCGGCGGCGGCGTGGGCGGACGTGTGTTGGCCCTGGGCGTTTAGTTCGCTCGCGGCGGTGTGGTCCTCGGTGTGGCGGAGGCGGGATTTGGGTTCCATGGGGAGGCGGCGTCAGGCGGTTTTGGCGAAGCGTTGGGCGAAGGCCTTCCGGGCGCGGTGGAGTTTGCCCCGGACGCTGTCGGCGGATTGTTCGGTAAGGGCGGCGATCTCGTCGTAGGAGAGATGCTCGTCGGCGGCGAGGAGGAGGACGATGCGTTGGTCGGGCGGGAGTTGGTCCAGGGTGGCGCGGATGCGTTCGCCGAGTTCCTTGGTCTCGAGGACACGGATGGGGCCTTCGCGCGGCGGGAGGCGCCGGCGTCAAGGGCCTCGTCGGCGTTGTTGACCATGGTGCGCTGATACCAGGCGGAGCGGAGATTGCGGCAGTGGTTGAGGGTGATCTGGTAGCGCCAAGTGCGCACGGCGGAGTCGCCGCGGAAGGAATCGCGGCAGCGGAAGGCCTTAAGGAAAACGTCGTGGGTGACGTCCTCGGCGAGGGCGGACTGGCCAGTGAGGCGGAGGGCGAGGTAGTAGATGGCGGAGGCGTGCGCGTCGTAGATGACGCGGAAGGCGGTCTCCCCGGTCCCGGTGAAGGGGATATCGGGGGGCGGGCGCGGGGGAATGGCGGCCGAGAAATGACATCAGAGACTTAGACCGGGGCGGGGCGGAATCCTCACGCGGTATTTGTCGGAGTCTGGGAAAATGGTGCGAGTGGGGGAAAATTGGAAGAGGAGGGCGAGGTGGGCGGATTCATTTTGCGGCGCGCATGAAGGTCTGGAGGCCGGTGGGGTCGGTGGTGAATTCGAGGGACGTCCAGGGGAGGGGGGCGAGGGCGCGGCGGAGGTCGGGCTCGGTGCGGTAGTGGGTTTCGAGTTCGTAGGCGCGGAGCATGGCTTCACTGCGGGGCTCGCGGCGGGTGGCGCTGGTGTAGAAAACCCCTCCCGGGGCGAGGGCGGCGAGGACGGCGGCGTAGAA
>JBBRHC010000451.1:0-2362 GCA_038223295.1 Opitutales bacterium | reverse complement strand
ACCAGCGCGTTCGCGACCTGCCCGTAGCTTTTTGGACGCCGGATTAAGGATCGATTAAAGGTCGGCGCGAACCGATCCCATACGTACCCTGCGTGGAGGCTCTTTTCTTCGGAGGGACGACCCATGGATGACCGCCGTCGGCTCGAGGTCCTGCTGCGCCGCGCCGGAGCCTTCTCCGGCCTGCTGATCCTGCTCGCGTGCGCCCACGCGGATGGCTCGACGCGCATCGTGCACATCGGGATGGGAGGGACCAAGTTCGTCGACGAGCTGAGCAACACCAGCACCTCGACGATCGTGGCCGGCGACTCGGTGCAATGGGTCTGGTCCGCCAATTTCCATTCGACGACCTCCGGGCCCTGCGGACCGACCAGCTGCACGGCCGACGGAAAGTGGGATTCGGGCGTGCACAACATGCCCTTCAACTTCACCGAAACGGCGACCTTCGCCAACGCGGGGACGTATCACTATCACTGCGCCATCCACACCACGATGATGCAGGGCGACATCGTCGTCGTGCCGGCGGAGGGAACCGCTCCCACGGTGCAGACCATCACGCCGACCTCGGGCCCGCCCTCAGCGGGCACGGCGATCGTCGTGGGCGGCTCCGATTTCATCGGCGGGGCGGTCCTCACGATCGGCGGCGTGGCGGCGACGGGCGTGGCCTTCCAGGACGCGGCGACGTTGAACGCGACCACGCCGGCGCTGACGCCCGGAACGCTGAACGACGTGGTCGTGAGCCAGAACAATCCCGATCCGCAGAGCGCGACCCTTCTGGCGGCCTGGTTCGCCGATTTCCTCGACGTCCCGCAAACCGATCCTTTCCACGGCTTCGTCGAGAAACTCTTCCGCAACGGCGTCACGGCCGGCTGCACGGGCGGCAACTATTGCCGCGACACCGCGGTCACCCGCGACCAGATGGCCGTCTTCCTGCTGAAGGCGAAGCTCGGCTCTGCGCACACGCCGCCGGCCTGTACGGGGACCGTCTTCGGCGACGTCCCGTGTCAGGGTGGCGCCTTCGACCCGTGGATCGAGGAGCTGGGGAGCCTCGGAATCACGGGCGGCTGCCAGGCCGCGCCGCCGCTCTATTGCCCGGACGCTACGGTCAACCGGCAGCAGATGGCGGTCTTCCTGCTCAAGGCCAAGAACGGGGCGGCGTTCGATCCGCCGGATTGCACGGGAGTCTTCGACGACGTCCCGTGTACGCCCGGCGTCGGCTTCCCCGACTGGATCGAGAAGCTCTTCGTCGATGGGGTGACCGGGGGGTGCCAGACGGGTCCGTTGCGCTACTGCCCGACCAACCCGAACACGCGCGGCCAGATGGCCGTGTTCCTGGTGAAGAGCTTCGGGCTGCCTTAGGGCAGGAACAGGAGACAGGAGACAGGAGGCGGGCGGCAGGAGGCAGGAAGCCGATTACTGCTTGGCGATCATTGCTCGCTCATTGACCTGCCGACTGCATCCCGCCTACCGCCTCCTGACTCTCAAGTCCGCCTTCGCCAATCGCCTCGCGGCGTCGCGCAGCGTCGCGTCCTTCTTGGCGAAGTTGAATCGCGCTCGCGTCCGGCCACCCTTCGCATAGAAGCTGGACCCGGGCACGGCGATCACTCCCACCTTGCGCGCGAGAAAGTCGACGAAGGCCCAGTCATCCTTCCATCCCAGCCCCGCCGCGTCGGCCATCACGTAATAGGCGCCTTCTGGCGGTGAAAAGCGCAGGCCGGCACGCTCGAGGGCCGGCAGCAGCAGGGCGCGGCGCTGCCGGTACCTGGCGCGCATGTTTTCATAATAGGAATCGGGAAGGGCCAGCGCGGCGACGCCCGCCGCCTGGAACGGCGACGGCGCGCAGATGGTCAGGTAGTCGTGCACTTTCCGGATAAGGGCGGTGAGCGGCGCGGCGGCCACGGCCCAACCCACGCGCCAGCCGGTCACGGCGTAGGTCTTTCCGAGGCCCGAGAGCGTCACGGTCCGATCTTCCATCCCCGGCAGGGAACCGAGGCTGACGTGGCGATGTTCGTCGAACCAGATGTGCTCATAGATCTCGTCGGTGACCGCGATCAGTCCGTGCTTTTCGCAGATGCGCGCGATGGCGGACAGTTCCTCGCGGGTGAAGACGCGGCCCGAAGGGTTTCCGGGCGTGTTGACCAGAATCAGTCGCGTGCGCGGCGTGACCGCCCGCGCCAGGCGCGCCGGATCCAGCCGGTAGTCGGGCTCGGTCAGGGGGACGAAGCGCGGGCGCACGTCCGCGAGCACGCAGGCGGGAACGTAGTTCTCGTACCAGGGCTCGAGGATCAGCGCCTCGTCGCCCGGCTCGGTCAGGCCGAGGACCGCCGCGGCGACGCCCTCGGAGACGCCGCAGGTGATCGTGATT
>JBBRHC010000450.1:0-2363 GCA_038223295.1 Opitutales bacterium | reverse complement strand
TGGAAGAGCGGGGGGCGGTGGGGGGGGGTGGTTGGGGGATAAAACATACATTTTGATCTAAACCGGCGGGGCGGGCCGCGCCTAGCCGGTGGCCTGGAGGGTGGAGACGGGGCCGGTGACGTGGCCGACGCGACCGGTGGGGGCGTAGGTGCGCGGGCGGGCGGCGGGATTCAGGTGGGCGAGCACGTCGCGGTGGAGCTCGACGGCACGGGCGAGGATCGAGTGGTTCTGGCGGGCGCGGCGGCGCACGCGGTGCAGGAGGTGGTTGATCTCGTCGATCAGGGCGGTGAGGAGCGGGCGTTGATCTTCGGGAAAAAAAACCGTGAGACGACGGAGACTCGTGTCGGAGGGTTGGTCGTGCGCGGAGGCGAAGCACGTGACCCAGGTCTCGCGCTCCTGGCGATGGCGGGCGGTCTCGTCGGCGAGATCCTGGATCGCGAGCGAGGTGTCGGCCACGGACTGGACCTCGCGGCTCCAGAGCTGGTGTTGCTGCCGGTCGAAGAGCGCGAGCAGGCCGCCGTAACCGGAGAGTTCGGCGCGGTGGAGATCCACGAGCGGGACAAACTGGTGGGGGCTCATGCGAGGTCCTTGAGATCGGCGCGGGGGGAAAGCTGGCGGGTGATGACATCGGCGAGGCCAAGTCCCCCGCCTTGCGTGATGGAGGTGGAGAGCACGTCGGTGAGCATGTAGCCGTAAACGCCGCCGCCGCTGTCGCCGCCGGATTTTTCGCCGCCGAGGGAGCTGCCGTTCATCATGGGCTCGATGGCGGGGGAAATGAGCTGGCGAACCATGATCGCTTCGAATTGCTGGGCGGCCCTGGCAAGCTCGGCTTTGGTGGGTTTGGACGCGGCGGCGCCGTCGGGACGAATGGTCGGAGCGGCGGCGGAAAGGGATCGGACGGGGGGGATTTCCATGACGGGTGCGGTTAAAAAAATCAGTTGATGATGAGTTCGGCCTGGAGGGCGCCGGCGGTCTTCAAGGTTTGGAAGATGGCCATCATCTCGCGCGTGCTGACGCCGAGGGCGTTGAGGGCGGAGGCGAGGCGCTCGACCGAGGGGGCTTCGGGGACGAGGGTGAAGCCGCCCTTGGACTCGCTCACGGCGGTCTGGGTGGTGTTGGTGATGGCGGTTTGTCCGCCGCTGAAGGCGTTGGGCTGCGAAACGGCGGGGGTGTTGGCGATGGTGATGGTGAGCGATCCGAGGCTGATGGCGACCTGGGAGAGGCCGACCGACGCGGTGGCGACGATGGTGCCGGTGCGCTCGTTGATGACGATGCGGGCGAGCGAGTCGGGCGTGACGGTGACGGCACCTACATCGGCAAGGAAGAGGACGTCACGGCCGACATAGGGGGGCGGCAAGGCGAGGTCGATCGTGGCGGCATCGCGGGCCATGGCGGCGGCCTCGGGGAAGGCGAGGTTGATGGCGTCGGCCATGCGGGCGGCGGTGGTGAAGTCTGGGTTGTGCAACGAAAACGCGAGGCGGCCGTCGCGCACAAACGTAGCGGCGATCTCGCGCTCGACGATGGCGCCGTTGCTGATGATGCCGACGGTGGGATGGTTTTTCTGGACGGTGGCTCCGCCCGCGCCGCCTGCGCCGCCGAGGAAACCGCCGACGGCGATGGGCCCTTGGGCGACGGCGTAAACGCGACCGTCGGCGCCGATGAGCGGAGTCTGCAGGAGGACGCCGCCCTGGAGGGATTTGGCATCGCCCATCGAGGAGACGGTGACGTCGATGCGCGAGCCCGGTTTGAGGAAGGCGGCGATGTCGGTGGTGATCATCACGGCGGCGGCGTTCTTGGCCTTGATGACGGTGGGGTCGACCTTGAGGCCGTTTCGTTCAAGGATGTTCGCGACCGAGCGGAGGGTGGTGAGGGCGTTGGAATCGCCGTCGCCGGAGAGGCCGACCACGATGCCGTAGCCGACGAGTTGATTGTCCCGCTGGCCGTCGATGCGCGCGAGATCCTTCACGCGCCCGGCCTGGAGCGCGAGCGGAACCAGCAGTGTAATGATAAAGAGGATACGACGCATGGCGGCAGGGAGACGAAGGGAGACGCGCGGGCGGGTCAAAACGGGCGGAGTTTTTCGTAGAGGCTGGAGAGCCAGCCGCGTTTCTGGGCGTCGGTGAGGCTGCCGTCGGAAATGAATTCGAGGCGGGCGTCGGCGATGTTGGTCGAGAGGATGGTGTTGGCCGAATCGATGTCGGAAGGGCGCACGAGGCCGTGGAGGACGACGTTCTGGGTTTCGCCGGAGAAGGTGAGCTTGCGGGCGCCGGCGATGACGAGGTTGCCGTTGGGCAGGACATCGGTGACGAGCACGGCGGCGCGGGCGGTGAGCGACTGGGTGTTGCTGACCTGGCCGCCGCCGG
>JBBRHC010000449.1:0-2365 GCA_038223295.1 Opitutales bacterium | reverse complement strand
ATGCTCACCTGGCCCTCCGTGATGGCAGTCTGCGTGCGCACGTGCTTGGCGGCCTGAAACCCTTTTTGGAAGAGGCGATTCAGGACGCGGCCGGTCGAGCGTCGATCCTGGGCGAGGGCGTAGGCGTCTTTGATCTGCCCGAAAATCTCCGTTTCACCCAGCATCTGTGAGTCCAGGCCTGAGGCGACTTCGACCAAGTGTTGCACGGCGGCCTGACCGTGAAGCGTCAGACAAATCTTGTCGAAGGTCGCGCGGTCGAAATTCTGCCTGGCGCAAAATGCCGCGGATACCTTCGCGGCTGCGCCCGGTTCGGTCGCCACCCCATAGAACTCGATGCGGTTGCAGGTGCTGAGCATGGCGAATTCGTGCAGACCGGCGAGTTGGGGCAGCTCCGCCCGCAACGACTCCGCGGCATCGGCGGCCAGCGAAAGTTTCTCCCTCACTTCGATCGGGGTGCGGTGGTGAGTTGCGCCGATGACGAAAAATCCTTCGGCACTCATGGATGGCCCGGGAATTTCGAGGCGAGGGGAGGCGGTGCCGGAAGTCGGGTCGCGTTAACGACCTCGAGGGAGAGAAGGGCGACCGGGAAAAGCAGCAGGCACATCCAAGCAAAGCGGCGTCCGAGCAGGCGTCCGTCCAAGCGCAGCCCCAGCGCCAGCGCGTAGGCGGCCCACACGGCCACGGTGCAGATGATCTTGAGGAGGTTCGCGCTTGCGGTGTCGCGCAGCCAGTAGACGGAAGCGACGGACAGCGAGATTCCCAGAATCGCCACCCCCATGCCGAGCAGACGCACCCCGATGTGGTCGAGGTCGAGGATGGAGGGCAGAAACGAGACCCATCCGGCCAGATTCTTGGATTTGAGCGAGTGGTTGCGCGCGAGGAACATGATCGAGGTGAGTGCGAGCAGCCCGAATACCCCATAGCTAAACACCGCGAGGGCGGCATGCAGTTCGATCCATTTATTGCCTCCGAAGATGTGTGTGCGAATGGCGGGATCCCACGCGGGGATGGACAGCGAGAGGATCGTCAGCGCCGCGGCGAGGCAGGAAGTGAAGTAGCCCAAGAGGCTCGTGCGAAAGGTCACGCCGATCACGAGGTAGAGGGTGATGGCCGACCACGCGGTGAATTGGTAGATTTCGAGGTTGTTGCCCAACGGACATCCGCCGACGGCGCGGCCGCGAATGCCCAGCCCTACGAGTTGCAGCACATACCCGGCGGCGATGAGCACATACATCGCCGCTCCGGACGGACGTCCGCCGCGCACGAGGGAGAATGTGCCCAGCGCGAACCCGGCGACGTAAAACGCCGCCGCGGCCCAGAGCCAGGTCCGATCTTGTAGTCCATCAAACATGAAGGGGCGAAACTACGGTCGGTTCGATTTTGAGCAAGTCTGCTATCGTCGGGGAGCGATTCGCCGGCCTTGTGACTTGCAGGCGGCGGCCGGTTTGTTTTCGTGGGCGCCGGTCAACTCTAAATCCCCCTATGAATACCCTTCTCCGCCTTGGCGGTGCGGCTATCGCGCTGGCTGCACTGTCCGGATCCGCCGTCGCGCAAACCCGCACCTTCACGAACCAATACACCTTCGGCGACAGCTTGAGCGATAGCGGCAATCTGCTTGCTGTGACGACGGCTTTGGGCGCGCCGAATCCGCGGGCGCCGTATTTTCAGGGCCGCTTCTCGAACGGTCAGGTCTTCACCGAGCTATTGGGCTCCAACCTCGCGCTTGCCGCTACGGCCCCGTCCAACGTGCGGAGCAGTCTGAACTTCGCGTTCGGCGGGGCGACCGCGGCCGGCACCAGTCCGGTGCCCGCCTCGATGGCCGTCCAGTTCGGACTGTTTCAGGCGCGTTCCATTGTCCCGGCGAAGACCGATCTGTTCACGGTTCTCTTCGGCGCCAACGATCTTATTCCCGTGCTCACGTCTCCCGCGACGGCGACGAATCCGGCTGGCCTCGACGCGGCGGGTGCCAGCGCCGCCGCGGCGGTCGCGGGTGGAGTGCAAACACTCATCGGCCTTGGTGCGAAAAATATCGTCGTGGGTGGTTTGCCCAACCTCGGTGTGACCCCGCGCACGGTGGCGGCAGGGAGCACGGGCACCGCGTTTGGCCTGCGCGCCTCCACGGCGTTCAACGCCGAATTGACGACGCGTTTGCGGGCGATCTCGGGGAGCGCTGCCGCGGCCGATGTTAACCTGATTTACCTCGATCTGCAGGGCGCGCTCGACCGGATCGTCCTCGATTACAAGGCGCTCGGCTACAGCAATGTCACGTCGTTCGTCATCGCTCCGACGGCGTCGGGTGGCGGTGGCGATCCGGGCAACTATGTGTTTTTCGACGATATTCATCCGACGGCCAAGACGCATGCAC
>JBBRHC010000448.1:0-2414 GCA_038223295.1 Opitutales bacterium | reverse complement strand
CCGCGATTCTCGCGATCTCCGCCGCCGGGATCGCGGGCGAGATTATGAAGGAGAGCGACGCCGCCACCGCGCTCCTGCCGACGATCTTCATCTTCCTCTTCGGCTCGGCCACGCTCTGCGGACTGCTACTCTTTCTCTTCGGCCGGCTCCACTGGGGTCGCTACGTGCGCTACATTCCGCACCCGGTGGTGGGGGGCTTTCTGGCGGGGACCGGCTACCTGCTGCTCGCGGGTGCGTGGAAAATGCTCGTGGGCAAAAACCTCGCCGATACCGGTTTGGCCGACATCCAGGGCGTCCCCACCCTCGGCTGGATCTTCGCGCTCGCCATCGCCGGCGCGCTGATCGTCGCCACCCGCACCTCGAAACATTTCCTCGTCGTGCCCGGCGTGCTCGCGGCCGGCGTGCTCGGCTTTCACCTCGTGTTGTTCTTCATGGGCTGGTCGCTCCCGGAGGCTCGCGCGGTCGGTCTGCTCCTGCCGCCGCTCACCGTCGGGGATTGGCAGACGCCTTTTAATCAACCGCTCCACGCCGTTCGCTGGGATCTGCTGCTGGCCCACGGCAAGGACTTCGCGGTCATGACCCTGGTCGTGCTTGTCACCATCCTGCTCAACGCCACCAGCCTCGACCTTGCGACGGGCAAGGAGGCCGACTTCGACCGCGAGTTAAAGGCCCTCGGCGTCGCCAATGTCCTCGGAGGGCTCGCCGGCGGTCTTGTTTCCGTCAACTCCTTCAACCGCTCGTTGCTCAACCACCGCGCCGGCGCCAATTCCCCCTGGGCGGCGCGGATCTGCGCCGGCCTCGTGCTCGGAGCCGCCGTCTTTGCCCCCGGCGCGGTCGCGCTCCTGCCCCGCCCTGTCCTCACCGGCCTGGTGCTTTACCTCGGCGTCTCGCTGCTGCTGAACTGGCTCTGGGATGCGCGCCGTGAGCTGCCGTTCTCGGACTTCCTGACAGTTGTGGCTATCATCCTGATCGTGGCGGCCTTCTGCATCGTCACAGGGGTCATCATGGGCGTGGTGATCGCCAGCCTGAGCTTCGTGGTGACGTTTAGCCTCCAGTCCGTGGTGAAGCAGCGCTTCACCGCCGCGACCCGGCGTTCGAACGTCGAGCGCACGCCCGCAGAGCTCGTCTGGCTGACGGAGCACGGGGGGCGCCTGCATGGTTTCGTGCTGCAGGGGCACATCTTTTTCGGCACCGCCAACAGTCTGCTGGAGGAGATCAGCGTCGTGCTCGGCAAAGGGGAGGCCTTGCTGGTCGATTTTTGGCTGGTTAGGGGAATCGACGCCTCGTCCGTCGTCGTGCTGCGCAAGCTGCTCCGACTGGCCGGGGAACGGCATACCCAGTTGGTTTTTTCCGGCATTGACGAAAAGCTCCACGCCCGTTTCGCCGCTTGCGGCCTGCCCTTGGAAAAGACTCTGGCGCGGCAGTTTTCCGACCTCGACCGCGGTCTGGAATGGGCCGAGTCGCAACTCCTCACCGGCGCCCGCCCCGACATCCCCTTGACCGAGGCGCTTGGCCTGCCCGACCGCGCCGACGCCGAGGCCCTTGCCAGCCACTTCACCGTTCTCGATCTCGCCGCCGGAAGCGCCCTGTTCCGACGGGGAGAATCGTCCAACGCGCTCTACCTCCTGCTCCGTGGCCAGGTGAGTGTCTACCTTCAGGTGGCGGGTTCCGACTACACCAAGCGCCTGCGCAGCTACGGCCCCGGTACGATTGTGGGGGAAATGGGCTTTTACGGCAGCGCGCCGCGCAGCGCCGACGTAGTGGCAGATGTTTTCACCCAGGCCGCCCGGCTCGATCTGGACCAGCTAAAGGCCCTCGAGGTCAGCCGGCCAGATCTCGCCGCCCAGCTCCACCGTTTCGTGATCAATACCCTCGCCGCCCGCCTGCGCACCGCGAACGACGAGCTGCGCCAGGTCCTGTGATCGCGCGTCGTCCGTGATCAGAACCTATACCCGCAGCCACTCCTTTGCGCGAGAGATGGATATGTGCTTTTACGGCCCGAGGGTGGGGTTGAGGAAATGAGAACCCGAATTCCGGCATCAGAGCCGGTTAGATGGCTCTATATGTTGACGCAGATGGTTTTGCGAGAACTCCGAGGTGCGCTAAAAGTGCCGCGGCACGGGGGACGGAGCGCGGTAGCGCGTAGATGGCATCCCGCTTGGCGGGATAGACCAACAGGCCGCGAGCCACGGGGCGCCCAACCTTGGGCCATGGAATGCGCAACGAACGAGCAGATGCCCAGCAGATTGTGTCAGATGACCGATTCCTATTTTGGAATTCGGGTTAGAAGCGGCTCGTGGCGCCGCGACATCCCCCCGCGGAGTTGGACCGGGCGTTTACCGGACCGCCGACCGACGTTCAGGCGTGCATCCCGGGCGGGGGTTTTAGCTGGGCCGGGGGTCGATACCGCGTGG
>JBBRHC010000447.1:0-2422 GCA_038223295.1 Opitutales bacterium | reverse complement strand
TAGCGTATCCGCCGCGCCACCACCGGGGCGAGCAGCCAGGTGCGCGCCCCGTTGCACGCCCAGGCCAGCCCCACCACCGCCGGCGTCAGCGCGAGCACGCCCCAGCGCGCCTCCCGCACGCGCGACCAGGTGTCGGGCTTTACCGTCCAGATAAACACCGCCGTGCCCATCGCCATCGCCAGCACCACCCCGCGCAGCGCCGCCCGCACCCAGCCCGCCGGCAAGGCCCCGGCCTTCAAGCCCACCTCCCGATCGGCCGCACCTGCCCCGTCACCCTTCCCGGCGGGGGCACGCCCGCCAGTTCGCGATACAGGTTGGTCAGTTTTTCGTAGGTGCTCCACCACGCGAAGCCCCCTTTCACCGCCGCGTGGCGCGCCGTGCGCGCCGCCGGCCCCGCGCCCGCCGCCAGCGCCGCGCGGATCGCCTCCGCCCACGCCGTCTCGTCGTCCCAGCCCACCACCGCGTTGCCCGCCAGCGGCAGCACCGTGCCCTCCAGCCCGCTGCCGGCCGACGCCACCGCCGGCAAGCCGCACGCCTGCGCCTCCAGCAGGCTTAGCCCGAAAGTCTCCCCCATCCCCGCGTGGGTAAACACATCCGCCGCCGTGTACGCCCCCGCCAACGCGTCGCCCGAGTGCAGGTAGGGCCGCCAATGGATGCGCCCGCCAGAGGCCGCCGCCCACGCCTGCACCCGCCCGCGCCACTCGCCATCGCCCACCAGCACGAGGTGCAGGCGCGGATCGCCCGCCTTCAGCCCCTCAAACACCCGCACCAGCCAGTCGATGCGTTTCTCGCGCGCCAGCCGCCCGACAAAGAGCAACACCCGCGCCTCCCCCGGCACGCCCCACTCCGCCCGCGTGCGCGCCGCCTCCGCCGGCCCGCGCGGATAAAACCGCCCCGTGTCCACCCCCAGCGGGATGCGCCGCACCTGCCGCAGCCCGCGCTCCCGCCACATCGTCTCCAACGGCGGAGTCGCGACCACCACCGCGTCCATGCGCTCGTAGAGCCGCTTCATGTAGGCCGTGACCACCCGCTCGAAGTTACGCCCCGCCCAGTCCCCGCAAAACCGACCCGCCGTGCGATGCCACGCGCGGGGATAGTCCGAGTGGTAAAACCCCACCAGCTTCGCCGGCAACTCCTCCGCCACGCGCCGTCCGATCCAGGCCGTCAGGTAAGGATCGCCCACCTCGATGACATGCGGGCGAAACCCGATCACGATGCGCCGGATGCTCGCCCGGTCGCGCAGCACCCGGTAGCTCGCCGAAAAGATGAGCCGCGGCGAGGCCACGGTGTGTATGCGACTCGCGCCCCAGCGATCCTCCCCGTGCGCCTCGCCCGGCACCACCACGCAGTGCTCCACCTCGGGCACGGTTTCGAAGAAGCGGCACTTGTCCTCGATAAAGCGCTTCACCCCGCCGCTGATGGGCGAGTGAAACTGCACCAGATCGACCACGCGCAGCCGCTCGCCAGGCGCGGGCGGACGGAAAACGGGCGGCGGGGTCAACATGCTGGGCGCGGTTTAATGCGCTACACACAATGCTTCCCCCGCCTCCACGCCACTCCATAAGCACCCCACCGCCCCGTCGGGTCGCGGCCCGGACACCGCATCCGCCCCAAAGCACAAGACTTGATCCCAGCGGATCGAAAGTGGCCTGGGCGTCCCGCCCGTGGCATCGGAAGTGTACTGGCAGGATGCCCCTTCTCTCACGGGCGGGACGCGCGGAACCTCCGGTGCCACGCCGGAGGAAGAGCCTGGAAACGCTTTTTGTTACACTCTCCGCCGATAGGCTGAGGGAACGCCCGGTCAGCCGGGCGCAGCGGGGTCCCCGCCGGTCACTTCAGGACGGGCACGACTCGGCAACCGGGAGCGGACGGGGGCCGTGACGTGCCGGCGCGGATCTTATCGGAGCGCCGCCTTTTGCGGAACATTCTTGTGCCGTGGGCCGTCCCCGGCGGGGTCGCACCTCACCGGACTGGAGCGAAGCGGAAGGAGGAAGCAGGGCGCATGACAGCCCAGAGGCTCGGCGGCAGGCTGGCGGGCGACGTGCCGGCTGGGGATCATTCAAAACCTTGCGAACACAAAATAACTAACAAACAACGGCCTGACCCCTTCGACATTGCCGACCCCTTCGACATTGCCTAGGAGGGCAAGAGTCAGCGCCCCGACGCACCGAAGGCGAATCGCTTTAGTCTCGGTTCTACCGATGTAGAACCGGTCGACGACCGGGTTACCTGCTAAAAAAAGGTGAAGTTACTATTAACTAATTGCGTAATATAAAATCAGTCAGTCTCGCATGAAAGAAATGGACAATTTTTAGCTGACCGTAAATTTAAATATAAATTTGTTAAACATTGCTGTAGAGTAGTTTAGCGTGTTTTTTTTCCTTCCTAAACGTAAAAAACTACTTAGTTGCACATAAATGCT
>JBBRHC010000446.1:0-2436 GCA_038223295.1 Opitutales bacterium | reverse complement strand
AGATGGCGCAAGAAGTTGGATCAGATGGTCGTTCGTGAATCCCGAGGTGCACTGAATAGTGCATTGAGCGGGTGAACGAACGAGCAGATGACCAGCAGATTGCGCCAGATCGCGGCGATCCACTTCGGATTTCGGGTTTAAGGTGGCACGGGCGTCCCGCCCGTGAGCGAAACGGGCGTCCCGCCCGTTCGCCGCCGATCCCGTGGGCGGGACCGCACATACCACTTTCGATCCGCTGGGCATCACGTCCTGTCACACCGCTCGCGGGGCCGGAGCGTTTCCTGCCTTCCTGCCTTCCTACCCCCTTGCCTCCGCTTCGAGGCCGGGCCGGGATGGGATGGGCCGGGGGGACTCCGCGTCTCCCGTTCCCCGCCTCCCACCGACCGACACCGACCGACTCCCTTCCGCGCCCGCCCTTGAAGCCGACCCTCCTCCTCGCCGAAACCCGCACGCCCGATGGCGCGCGCCTCACCCTCCACGCCCACGATGGCGACTACTGCATCCGCCTCGACGGCCAGGACCTTATGCACTCCGTCACCAGCGCCTCCGAGATCCTCCTCGGCGAACTCGCCGCCCAGCCCCTCGCCGGCAACAAATCCGGCCGCGTGCTCATCGGTGGCCTCGGCCTCGGCTACACACTCCGCGCCGTCCTCGCCCAGGCCGGCCCCCGCGCCCTCGTCGAGGTCGGTGAACTCATGCCCGAGGTCGTCGCGTGGAACCGCACCTTCATGGCCGACCTCAACGGCAAACTCCTCGCCGATCCGCGCGTGAAAATCCAACTCGGCGACGTCGTCGCCACGATCGCCCGCGCCCGCCCCGAGGCCTACGACGCCATCCTGCTCGACGTTGACAACGGCCCCATCCCGATGGTTCGCGCCGGCAACGTCCGCCTCTACAGCCCGCGCGGCCTAGAGGACCTTCGCGCCAAGCTCCGTCCCGGCGGCCGCCTCGCCATCTGGTCCGCCTCCCCCGACCCCACCTTCGAGGCCCGCCTGCGCGCCGCCGGCTTCACCGCCAAGGCCGTCCCCGCCCGCCTCTTCGCCACCGCCAAACGCTCCGCCTACGTCATCTACGTCGGCGACAAACCCCTCGCTTAACCCGCCCGCGCCCGAGCCTCCGGCAACATCCCGACCTCCGCAGTGTTTCCGCCGTCCCACCGCGTTCCCACCATCCCGCCGTCTTACCGCCGACGCTCGCCGCGCCGGGCCTCGACGCGCTTCGCCGCCCATCCGTCCCCGTATTTTCGCCCGCGCATGTTTCCCGCATTGCTAAAAATCGCGCGCGCCCGTTGAGCAACCGGCCATGCCCCACCCCGTCACGATGAAAGCCGTGGCCACTGCCGCGGGCGTTCACCAGACCACGGTATCGCTCGCGCTCCGCGACCACGCGAGCATCCCGCCCGCCACACGCGCGCGCATCAAGGACCTCGCTCTCACTCTCGGTTACCAGGTCAACCCTCTCGTCTCCGCCCTCATCTCCAGCCGGCACCGCGCCGGCCCCGCACTGCGGCGCTCCGTCATCGGCTACGTCAGCGCCGACCCGCCCGCCCAAGGGGGGGCCGAGGCCATCCACGCCTACCCCGACTTGATCGCCGGCGCCCGCGCCCGCGCCGAGGAGCTGGGCTACGGCTTGGATCATCTCTGGGTCGGCGATCCCTCGCTCACCCGCGCCCGTTTTTCCCAAATCACCACGGCCCGCGGCATCCACGGCATCATCGTCGCCCCCTTGGCGGATGCCCGACCAGCTCTCGCGATCATCGACTGGGATCGTTTCGCCGCCGTGGCCTATGGCTACTCCCTCGCCGAGCCCGCCCTGCATCGGGTGGCGCCGGATTTTTACCACGCCATGCTCGCTCTCCTGCATCGGCTGCGCGCGGCCGGCTGGCGGCGACTCGGCCTCGTCTTGGACGACAATAACGACCGCAAGTGCGATCACCTCTGGCTCGCCGCCTACCTCGCCGACCAGCGTCTCGGCCCGGCGGATTCCCGCCTCGAGCCGCTGCTCCTCCCGCACTGGGACCCTCGGGCCATGCAAGCGTGGTTTGATTACACCCGGCCCGAAATCATCATCAGTCTGCGCAAAATGCATAACCACATCGGCCCGTGGCTTTGTGCGCAGCCCGCGCCGATCGCTCGCGAAGTCCAGCTTGTCGGTTTGCAACGTCTCATCCAGGATGCAACGCCCTGGCCAGGCATCGCTTTGGAGCGCGAGACCGTCGGTGCCATCTGCGTCGACTTTGTCGTCGCAATGCTGCATCGCAACGAGCGAGGCATCCCTGCCCACGCCCAGAACGTGTTGGTCTCTACCGGCTGGCTAGACGTTCCCCCACTGCGCCCCGCGCCATCGCGGGCCGCCGCCACTCATTGATAAGAGTCGCGCCAAGCTGGCGAGGTCGCGTCGAGCGCGCTTGATCACCTTCGCTTTCTACCCCGAGAG
>JBBRHC010000445.1:0-2459 GCA_038223295.1 Opitutales bacterium | reverse complement strand
CATGAATCATTGGCCTCTGATCATTCCCCGCCCCCCGCCGCCCATGTCCGTCCCGCTCGATCCCCGCGCCCGCCACCTTCGCGTCGCCGTCTGGTTCCTGATCGTCGCCGCCGTATTGGTGATCGCACTACCCTTGCCCGTCCCGCTCGCCGTGCGCCTGGCCGTCGGAGCCACCGACCTCATCGCCGCCGCCGTCGTCGGGCTCGCCTTCCGCCAGCGCTTCCGTCGTTAGGCCGGCCGGCCTCCTCCGCCGCTTTCGCCGGGACCGGCCTTACTTGTGCCCCGACTCGAAGCCCGCCTGCCAGATGACCTCCGCGATCTGATCATCGGGAAACAACTTCGCCGCCCGCGCCTCCCCGTCCGCCCGCTCCGCCGCCTGGCCCGCCGCCACGCCCTCGCGCCAGATTCGATTTTGCCGACCCAGTTCAGTCTCCGCCCCCGCCGCCACCAACCCGGCCCCACGCGACCCGGCGGGCGTCTGGAACCTCAGCCCGCTCCCGCCCGAAACCGCCGTCGCCGTCGCTGCGGCGGGTTCGTCCGAGGGCTCGGCCCGCGTCGCGCCGCCCGTGTTCTCCGCGACCGGGGCGCCCCCTGCGGCGGCGGCAGGGTCGCCCGCCTCCGGCGGACCCGATGTCGACGCCGCTGCGGCCGAATTGTCGCCAGCGCCGCGTCCGCGCGGCCCAAGGATCAAAATCACCACCAACGCGGCGGCCGCCACCAAACCAAGGATCAACACCGAAGACACTTTCGCGGAATTGTTTTTGCGCATCATAAGATTCCGCCAAACCACATGCCGCCTCCTCGCACGCGAACCGCTTTGCCCTTCGCCGCCAAAACTTAACCTGGGCGCTCCGCCCGCCCTTCGCCTCCCGCGCCCGCCCCCTCCGCTTCCCGTCCCGCCCTCCCTCCGCTCGTCTCGCGCGGATCGCCGCTAGTCTTCCAGCTCCACGTTCCAGTAAGCCAGATCCAGGAAATCCTTCCACCGCTCGCGCTGACGCGTGTTCAACACCAGCGAGATCACCGGCCGCCACTTCGGCCGCACCGGCTTGCAGACCAGCCGCATGTGCGCCTCGTGCGGCAGACGGTTCGCCTTCCGCGAATTACACTTGATGCACGAGCACACGATGTTTTCCCACGTCGTCCGTCCGCCCCGGTCGCGCGGGATCACGTGATCGAGATTCAGCTCCTCGCGCGGAAAAATCCGCCCGCAATACTGGCAGGTATCGCGGTCGCGCGTGAACACGTTGCTCCGCGTCAGCTTCAGTTCCTTGGTGGGCAACTTGTCGAAAAACGTGAGCAAAATCACGCGCGGCAGCCGGATCGTCGTCCTCGGCGTATGCACCGTTTCGAGCAGCTCGAGCGGCGGGTTCACCCGAGAAAAATCCATCCAATCCATGAACGAGAAAACCCGAAAGTCGTCCGCGTGGTGGTGAATGACCGCCGCGTGCCCGCGCGCGAGCAGGGCGAAAGCGCGTTTCGCGCAGATGACGTTCACCGCCTGCCACAGGCGATTGAGCACCAACACCGGCTGATCTAAGACGGCCTCCATGTTGGGACCCATCGGGTAGGGCTCGCCACCCTGTGTGTCAAGGCACGCGCCGCCGCCATCGTACTTCGCCGGAAAATGTAACAGAATCCGCACCTTCGCACCGCCCGCCGCTGGATACTTTGTATCAGCACCCGAAAGTCTGGACGAAAGCTCGGACGTGGGCTGGGACTTGAGTCCAAGTTCCCGGCGCGTTTCATCAAGCCATTGGGCTCACGCTCAATTCCAACCGAAAAAGAGCCCCCGTCTCCTCGCTTGACGCCGCTCCCGCCGCGCCTCTTTATTCCCCCAGTGATCTTCGCCTCCTCCGCCTCCGCCAAAGCCTCCGCCCACATTGTATCCGTGGCCGTAGTAGGTTTCGTGTCCGCTACGGGCACACCGCGAAGGCGCTGAGAAAGCTCCCACTTTCCGCCCCCTCCGGTGACCGCCGGAGGGGGTTTTTGTTTTAGCGACAAAGCCCCGAGAACTCCGGGGCCTACCGCAGGGGGTGGTCAACCTCTCCAAACCACCACCACCCATGACCACACCCGAACCGCAACTCCCCCCGCTCGCGCTCGCCCTCGGCCGGCTCCGCCAACCGCGCACCTGGCCCTACGCCCCGCGCACGGCCGACCTCGTCCCACCTGGCGAAATGCCTCCGCCGCCCGCCGCCGCGCCTTTGCCGCTCCACGATCTCCTGTGCGTCGTCCCGGAGCCCGCCCTCACCGGCGAACTCCCACCCGCCCCGCCCCCCCGGCTCGCCGCCACCGAGGCGCCCGCCCTCGCACCGGTCCCGCGCATCCACTGGTTCGACCTCTAACCTCGCACCCACCCCCCCCCCCCCCCCCCCCCAAAAACCCAAAAACCGGGGTGTTGCCCCAGGGGATGGGCCAACAGATTGGTAAAATGGTTGGTAGGGGAAAACCAGGTGGCC
>JBBRHC010000444.1:0-2493 GCA_038223295.1 Opitutales bacterium | reverse complement strand
GCGCAGGATGCGGCCGGCACGCGGGACTTCGGCGATGAAGGCGGCGAAATCTGGGTCGGCGAGGATGGATTGCAGCTGGTAGTAGCCGGTGGCGGTGGCTTGGACCTGCTTGATGAGCCAGAGGTGGGCGCGGGGCAGGCGTATTGGGGGCGGGGTGTCGGTGTTAGGCGGTGCGCCGGTTTGGGGCGCGCTGATTCGGGCGGCGCGGGCGCGGGTCGGGCGCAGGGTCCCGGCGCGCCAGGCGGCGTGGAGGGTGGCGAGGCGGGTGAGGCTGCGGGCGATGTAGGCGTGGAAGAAACCGAGGAGGCGGCCGGGCGTGGTTGTGGCGTGGGTGTGCGGCGCGATGGCGGCGCGGATGCAATCGGCCATCCAGGCGAAGAGCGCCAGGGCTGGGGTTGCGTATGGGAGGGTGTGGAACTGCATTTGTCAAATTATATGACAAACAAAGTTAGGATGCAAGGGAAAAATTGCCTGGTTTCGGCAGGGCGGAGCGTCAGGGGGCGCGGCGGGCGATCTCGGCGTCGAACGCGGCGAGGTCGCGGGGAAGGGAGGCGTTGGTGGGGGATTGGGCCGCGAGGCGGCGGATGATGTCGCGGCCGCGGTGGAGCAAGGGGAGGGCGCGGGCGGGGGCGGGCTCGGTCAAGGCGAGATTGCCGAGGCTGATGGCGAGGTCGCGCTGCCATTGGGCGTTGGCGGGGTCGGCGGCGGCGAGGCGCTCGGCGATGGCGAGGTCGGCGCCGTAGCTGGCGGGTGCGGGCGAGGCGGGTTGCGACCAGGCTGGCCAGCGGGCCGAGGAGGAGGGCGTAGCGGGCGCGGGTCCAGAGGAGGTCGATCAGGCGGGCGAAGATGACATCGAGCGCGCGCGCGATCTCGGCCGCCGGGAGGGCGGATGGGGCCGTTTCGGCCGGGGGGGCGGGGTGCGCGGCGGACATGGGTGTATATTTAACTAACAATCATGGCCGATGCAAGGGGTGATACGGATTAATTTCCGTCGGGTGTTGCGGCGGGCGTGGGGGCGGCGCATGTGCGGAGGAGGGACAGCAAGGAGACGAGTGATGGAGATCAGGCGCGCGGGCAGCCAGGCTTCGGGCAAGGGGCCGGGCGAGTGGTTCACCGGGGCGGTGCGGGTGGACCCGCTGTTCAGCCATGAGGCGCCAGCGCGGGTGGCCGGCGCGCTGGTGACGTTCGAGCCCGGGGCGCGAACGGCGTGGCATACGCATCCGCTGGGGCAGACGCTGATCGTGACCGCCGGGCGGGGGTGGGTGCAGCGCGCGGGCGGGGCGGTGGAGGAGATATTCCCCGGCGACGTGGTGTGGTTTCCGCCCGGCGAGAAGCACTGGCACGGGGCGACGGCGACGACTGGGATGAGCCATATCGCCGTCCAGGAAAAGCTGGACGGGTCGACGGTGACGTGGATGGAGCAGGTGGTGGAGGGGGAGTATCGGGCGGGGGTGTAGGTTGGGGGACGGCACTCGGCACGATTATCGATCAAGACCACGAATGTTCCGAACGGACGCGTCCATCCGATCGGATATTGCTCTAAGGCGCTTTACGCCAGAGCGTGCGCAGTGTGAGGCCGCTCGGCGTGCGCGGATTATGTAACGCAAGTTCGGTGGCCGTCAGCGACGTTACAACGCGCCGCTGCGGGGGGCCGCCCATCACGTTGGCAAAGGTGGAGTCGTCGATCACGAACGCCAGTTCGCGCTTGGCGTCGTCCACGGTATAGGTACCGTAGTAGGCGATGGAATTCCGGACGACCGCCATGGCCTCGTCCGCTGTTGCTCGTGTACGGTCGTTCGCGGCGAGGCGCGGTATCTCCGCTGTCGATTGGAACAGCGAAAACTGGCCGCCTTCCGTGAAGATGATGATGCCCTTCGGCGCGCGACCGAAAGGCTCGCCGCGCGCGCCGTCGGCGGCCTCGCTGGCGACCGACACCAGATGCCAGGCGCCGACGATTGCTTGCTTGATGGGTGCGGCGGCGGGCGAAGGGGCCTGGGCCGGCGCGAGGCCTGGGGCGAGCAGGACGACGAGAAACAAGGCGACTACGCGGATGATCGTCATGGACGATGTTCTCCAGGGGCCTGGCCGATTCAGGCGCTGGATACGAAATGGACCATACGGCGGCGGCGCGGGCAACAGGGAAGGTGGGAAATTTGGGTGACAAGCGCGGGCATTGGAGCCTCCTCCGCGGCGGTGGCGCGATGTTCGCGTCTGTATGGTTGACGCGCCGTTACACTTGACGCGAGCGCGAGGGGAGAGAAGTTTAGGTGGCTTTGGGTGGTGGCGAGAGCCCCCCACCGGCTCCCCCCCCCCCAGAGCGAGGGGAGTGCAGTTTCAGAGGTTAGGCGGAGAGGCCGAGTTTTTCGGCGAGGCCGATGCGTTGGAGTTTGCCGGTGGCGCCTTTGGGGATGTCGAGCAGAAAGACGATTTTGCGGGGGACTTTGAAGGGGGCGAGGCGGAGGGCGCAGAAGTCTCGCAGCGCGTGTTCTTCCA
>JBBRHC010000443.1:0-2494 GCA_038223295.1 Opitutales bacterium | reverse complement strand
ATGAGATGGCGCAAGAAGCTGGATCAGATGGTCGTTCGTGAATCCCGAGGTGCACTGAATAGTGCATTGAGCGGGTGAACAAACGAGCAGATGACCAGCAGATTGCGTTAGATCGCGGCGATCCACTTCAGATTTCGGGTTTATGCGAGCTGGAGCGCAGCGCCGGGCGCACGGCGGTTTTCCTGAATGTCAAGGGCTGCCAGGACGAACTGGCCTTCGCGGAAAAGCTCATCGATAGCCTCCGCGAGAGCCGCCTACACCCCGAGGCGCTCGGCCGGGTCTCCCTCCTTTTTCGCCAAGTCCGCCAAGCCGTGAGCGCCATGCGCGTCGGCGCCGCCGGCGTGGACATGGAAATGGGCGTCGTCGAGGACCCCGATCACAGCACTTTGGGCCGCGCGCTGGAGAGCATTTTTCGCAAAATCGAAACCAGCGGCACGCGGATGCTGCTCGCCATCGATGAAATACCCGAGCTCCTCCTCGCCCTCGGGCAGCAAGATCACGGCCCCGAGCGCGTCAGCCGGCTCCTGCATTGGCTGCGCGCCCTTCGCCAAACCCACCGCAAACACGCGCGCGGATATTCCTCGGCTCCATCGGCCTGGATACGTTTGTCGATGATCGGAATCTGCGCAAAACCATCAACGACCTCACCAGCCTAAGCCTGGAGGCCCTCAGCCCCGAGGACGCCGATAGTTTCCTCACGCGCCTGGGCCAGAGCAACCGTCTGCCGCTCGCGCCCGGCCAACGCGCCCTCATCCTTCAACAGATCGGATGGCCCCTGCCCCACCACTAGCAACTCGTCTTCCACGCCCTCGTGGACTCCGACGCCACGAAGGCCGACGCCAGCAGCGTCAGCGCCGCGTTCGCCCAGCTCCTCGCCCCGGCCCGGCTCAGCCAGTTCGACACCTGGCGGCAGCGATTGGACGAGCAACTCAGCCCGAGCGACGCCACCGCCGCCAAAGGCATCTTGCGCCACCTGAGCGCGCATGCCGACGGTCGCACGCGCGACCAGCTCCTGAACGCGCTCATGCTCACCCGCCCCTCCGCCGACTCCGCCTCTGTCGAGGATCAGCTCGCCCGCCTGCTCCTCCTGCTCCAGCGCGACGGCTACCTCCTGGAGCACGACCGCCGCTACGCCTTCCGCTCGTTCCTGCTCCGCGAATACTGGCAACGCCGCGAAATCCGATGAACCCGCCCCGCCTCGCGCCCTCGTTCCCCCTCGCTCCCTCGCCTCCCCTCGCGCCCTCGCCTCCCGCTGCGCCGCTCGCGCTCCACCAACTCTCGCTGCACAATCCCGGCCGCATGGCCCCCGAGCAGGTCACCGCCGCCTTCGCCGCGCGCGGTCCCGTGCTGGCTCGCCTGCTCGCCGACCTCGCCGCCGAAAAGCCGTCTAGCCGCGCCCAACACCACCTCATCGTCGGCGCACGCGGCATGGGCAAAACCATGCTCCTCGCGCGCATCGCCGCCGAGTTGCGCACCGAGGCGGAGCTAGCCGCGCGTTTCATCCCGCTCGTCTTTGCCGAGGAGCAATACGCCGTGGATCGCCTCTCCAAGTTCTGGCTTAACTGCCTCGACTCCCTCGCCGATGCCCGCGAATTGGCCAAAGATCTGCCCGCCGCCGCCCGTATCGACGCCACCCTCCAACGCCTCGCCTCCCTCCCCGCCCGCCCGGTCAAAGACGACCCGCTCTTCGCGGAGGAGGTTTACGCCGCCTGCGCAGCGCCTCCCGACGCCAGCGCCGCGCGGTGGAGTTGCTCACCCGCTTCCTCGAAAGTTTCCACGAACCGCCCGACCTCGACCGCGCTCGCGCCTTGCTCGACGAGGGGCTGCGCGAGCCCCCGGCTTCCGAATCCGGCGCTTTCCCGGATAACATCCACCTCCACCACGCCGTCAACGCCGCCTCCGATGCCAATTGGGGCCTAGCCCGCGCCGCCCTCGCCCAGGCCCTCGCGGTGCGATCCGCCGGTTTCCCCCTCGAGACCACCGACGACTGGCTCCACGCCAGCGCCGTCCTGCTCCACCTGAACTACGGGGCCGACCTGCTCGCCTTCCTTGACGAACGCGGCGACACCGCCCGCCTCCGCCCCTGGGTCGAGGCCTTGCGCGCCCTGCACATCGGCGACCGCCGCGCCCTGCAAAACATCGCCCCCGAGATTCGCCCCACCGCCGAGGTCCTCCACGACGGCATCGAACGCCGCCTGCAAACCCCCCCCGCCTCCACCTGCCGCAAGATCGCGCCCCGGCCCGCCAAGCCGCCACGAAAAGCCTGACCCCGCCCCACGCCCCTCGCCTCTCCAAACGTTCCCGCCCACCATGCCCAATCCCGCCATCCTGATCATCGAGGACGAACCCGCCATTGCCGACACCCTCCTCTACGCCCTCGCCACCGAGGGGTTTTCCCGCAGCCTTTAAACACCCGCGTTGAGGACACCGAGACGTTGGTTCGCGCTGGCGTGAACCTCTTCAAGATCTCCGGCAAGCCGGTGACCTTGGGAGT
>JBBRHC010000442.1:0-2517 GCA_038223295.1 Opitutales bacterium | reverse complement strand
AGATGGCACAAGATGCTGGATCAGATGGTCGTTCGTGAATCCCGAAGTGCACTGAATAGTGCATTGAGCGGGTGAACGGACGAGCAGATGAGCAGCAGATTGCGCCAGATCGCGGCGATCCACTTCGGATTTCGGGTTTAGGCCTGTTCCCCCGGCGTGGCGCGGGCATCCCGCCCATTCGCCGCCGATCCCATGGGCGGGGCGCCCATGCCACTTTCGATCCGCTGACAGCACTTCCGGTCGCACCTGCGGCGCCGGGGCTCGGGGCGGGGCTCGAGGCGGGGCGTGACCGCCGGGCGCGCCGCCTGCGTTCCGTGTCCCCGCCGCCTCGCACGCCGCTCACGCCCCGCCCGGCGCGGCGAAGCGGCGCAGGTTTTTCAGCGCCACCTCGAACTCTTTCGGCAGCGGCGCGGAGATCGTCACCGGCTCGCGGGTCGTCGGGTGGTTCACCGTCAGCACGCTCGCGTGCAGCGCCATGCGCGCGACCAGTGAGCGCTCCTCCTCGCGCCCCTTGTAGCCGCGTTTCAGATCCGACAGGCGCAGTTGCACATCCGGCACGCCATAAAACGGATCGCCCAGGATCGGCGCGCCCGCCGCCGCCAGATGCACGCGGAGCTGATGGGTGCGCCCGGTCAGCGGCGCGCACTCCAGCCACGCGAACGCGCGCCCCTGGCGGTCATGAAACCGCTCCAGGGTGCGAAACACCGTCGTACAGGCCTTTCCCCCGCGCCGCTTAAACACCCGCATGCGCCCCGGTTGCAGCTCGTCCTCGCCCAGCGCGAGATCGATGGTGAACTCCGCCGGCAGCAGCCCCGAGTCGTCTCGCGCCGCGCGGCCCACCTTCATCGCCTGCTCGACGGGCGGCACGTAGCAGAGCGCGTGGTAGGTTTTTTTCGCGGTCTTCGACTGGAACTGCCCCGACACGAAATCGAGCGAGGTCTTGTCCTTGGTGCAGAGCAACACGCCCGAGGTGTCGGCGTCGAGGCGGTGGACGTTGGCCACATGATCGCCGAGTTTTTCGTGGACCATCCCCATGAGGTTGGCGCGGGCCTTGTCCCAGCGATCGGGGGCGATCAGCAGACCGCTGGGTTTGTCGAAGGCGAGGAGGACGTCGTCCTCGTAAAGAATGGGCGGAAGCATGCGGTCGGGAAAAGGGACCCGGAGGAAAACGCCCCCGCCCCGGGAGAACGAGAACGAAGCGCGCCCCGCCGCGCGCCCATGTTGGCCGCGCTCAGCGGGCGCGTTGGATCAGCTCGATCTCGTAGCCCTCGGGAGCGTCGATGAAGGCGATGAGGCTGCCGCTGCCCGTCTGGGTCGGGCCGTCGCTGAGCGGGTAGCCGGCGGCGGCGGCCTCGGCGGCGAATTTCCCCAGATCGGCCACCTCGAAGGCGAGGTGCGTGAGATCGGCTTGCACCTTCACCGGCTCGGCCCCGGCGGGCATCTGGCAGAGCTCGATCTCCTCGGCGGAATCGGGCGTGGCGAGAAACGCGAGCTGCGCGCCGCGCGGCGAGGTGTGCCGACGCGAGACGGTGAGGCCGAGGGCCTCGGTGTAGAACTTCACCGAGGCGGCGAGATCGTTGACGCGGTAGCGGGTGTGGAGGAGGCGGGTGACGGTAGGCATGGTGCGCGGACGGTAGGAGCGGGCGTGGAAATGTCCAACGGCACCCGCGCGGGCGCCCCGCACGGGCGGCGAGGGCGCCGCAGGGCATCCTTGCGGCGCGGCGCGGGGGTGTTAACCATGGCCGGTTTCCGCACATGCTTCCTGTCTTCGTGCTCGTCCCGGCGATGCTCCTTTCGCTGGTTTTACTCAAGGTAAACCAACACTTTGCCTCGCCGGTTCTGGCGATCGTCAACCGCTGGCTGCGGTGGGGCGTGATGGCGGGCGTGTTGACCGAGCTGTGCCTCCATTTCGAGTGGAACGAGCGCCCCTACGCGGTATTGTTCACGGCGTTTTTCATCGGGTGGTTCCTGCTCGATTGCATCTACCGCTGGATCGCGATCCACGCGATGAGCGTCAGCCCGTTGCCGCTGTTTCCGCGCTTCTCGGTCAACCGCGCCGGCGACGAATGGCCGGTGCAGGGGCGTTTCCTCAAGCTGCGCGACCAGTTGCGCGCGGCGGGCTTTAAACAGGTACAGTCGCTGCGCGCCGAGGTCACCACCGGCATCTACCTGCGCCTCTCCGTCTACCAAAACGCGGACAACACCTCGCGCCTGCAGGTCGCCTTCCTCCCGCAGGCCATGGGCAACGTCACCGCCTGCCTGCACCTCGCCACGTCGCTGGCCGACGGGCGACGCATCGTGACCGACAATCACTTCCTGCCCTTCGCGGGCTTCTATCCGGAGAGCTGGAGCGTGGAGCGCCGTCCCCGCGCGCGGGCGTTTGTGCCGCTGCTCGCGCGCCATCGTGATCGCGTGGCCGCCGCGGGTGCGACGCCGGTGCCCTGGACGCACGAGCCGCTCGACGATCTGAACGCGCAACAATCCGAGCTCGAGCGCCTCAACACCGAGCTCGGCTTC
>JBBRHC010000441.1:0-2518 GCA_038223295.1 Opitutales bacterium | reverse complement strand
GTTCTGCGCCCTGCGCGTCTGGCAACATCGCCCCGCCCCCGACCCCGCGCCCGGCCCCGCATCACCCGACGCCGCCGATCCCGCTCTCAGCTCTCAGCTCTCAGCTCTCAGCTCCGCCGCCCCCGCCCCGGCCCTGCCCCTCTGGCGCGACAAACTTCTCTGGATCGCCCTGCCCGCCCTCGCCTCCGTCCTGCTCCTCGCGGTCACCAACAAGCTCTGCCAGGAAGTCGCCGTCATCCCGTTTCTCTGGGTGCTGCCGCTCGCGCTCTACCTGCTGACCTTCGTCATCTGCTTCGACCACGCCCGTTGGTATCACCGCGGAATTTTCTCCGCGCTGCTCGTCATCGGCATCGCCTGCGTCGTTTCCCTGCTCGATGCCGGCAGCGATGCTCCGATGCGACTCCAGATCGCCGGCTACACGGGCACACTCTTTGTCGCCTGCATGATCTGCCACGGTGAACTCTACCAACTGAAACCTTCGCCGCGCTACCTCACCTCCTACTTCCTCTTCATCTCCGCCGGCGGCGCCCTCGGCGGCATCCTCGTCGCCCTCGTCGCACCCGCGGTCTTCCGTGAATACCGCGAACTCCAGCTCAGCCTCATCGCCCTCGCCGTCCTCTTCGTCGTCGTTTGCTTCCGTCACCGCAGCCGCCCGCTCGTCCTCGGAGCCGCCGTCGGCGCCATGCTCGCCACCATCGCCGTCCCCGGACTCGAAACCACGTTCGACGGCAGCGAGATCTTCCTCGGCGAGCTCTTCGCCTTCTACAAAATCCACGCCTGGAAGATCGCCGGCGCCCTCGCCGTGTTTCTCGCCTGCGCCTTCGACCTCCGCCGTCGCCGCATCGTCGCCGAATGGCGCCTCTCCCTCGGCGCCGTGGTCGTCCTCCTCGCCGCCGGCCTCGGCTATCAACTCGTCGAACAGATGCGCACCAAGGAAACCACCACCGCCATCCGCGCGTCCCGCAATTTCTACGGCACCCTCAAAGTTTTCGACTACTCCCCCGAAAATCCCGAGGAGCACTACCGCCTCCTCATGCATGGCGCCACGACGCACGGCCTCCAGTTCGTCGGCACCGACCGCTCCTTCACCGCCACGTCCTACTACGGCCCCGCCAGCGGCATCGGCCTCGCCTTCGCCCACCTCCCGCAGCAGACCCAAAAGCGCTACGCCGTCGTCGGCCTCGGCACCGGCTCGCTCGCCGTGTATGGGAACGCCGGCGACTACGTCCGCCTCTACGAGATCACCCCCGCCGTCGAAGCCCTCGCCCGCAGCCCCTTCACCTATCTCGAGCAATGCCCCGCCAAGCTCGACGTCGTCATGGGCGACGCCCGTTTGGAGATGGAACACGAACTCGCGAGAAACCAGCCGCAGAACCTCGATCTCCTCGTCCTCGACGCCTTCAGCAGCGACGCCATTCCCGTCCACCTTCTCACCAAGGAAGCCTTCGCCACCTACCTGAAACACCTCAAGCCCGACGGCATCATCGCCGTCCATATTTCCAACCGCTACCTCGACCTCCAACCCGTCGTCGAACGCCTCGCGCAAAATTTCGGTCTCGGCACCGCGTGCATTTCCAACGACTACACCGAGAGTTGGTATCTCTACGACACGACGTGGATGTTGCTCACGAAGAACCAAGCCTTCCTCGACCAATCCGACATCTACGCCGCCACCGACGAACCCAAGAAAAACGCCCGCACCGCCGCCCTCTGGACCGACGACAACGCGAATCTGTATAGCATCATGAAGTGAGTCCAAAAAAAGGGCCGGTCGATCGACCGGCCCTTTTTTCAGTGAGAAATCTTTGCCGCGACGAGCCTCACAACTCCGCGATCTTCACATTCCGATACTCGCACTTCATTTCGACGCCGGGATGGATCTGCAGACCGAGCGGTGCCGCGCCGGAGAATTTTGCATCGGTGTATTCCGAGGCTTTCTTGCCGTTGATCCAGCACATGAACGTCGTGCCCTTGGCCTGAATCCGAAACGTGTTCCACTGGCCTTCGGGCTTCATCAACGCCTTCGCTTCCTTCGCCTGTCCCGCCTCGGGATACGCCGGCTTGCCGCCCGTGTAGAACGAGCCAGTCATATCGACTCTCAAGCTCCCCGAGACGCCCAGTTGGAGCTGGATCTTCGGCTTCCGCATCTCGAGCCCCGTGTCGACGCCCCGCTCCGAAGTCGTCTTCCAGCGCACGTCGAACTCGATCACGAAGTCGCCATATTCCTTCTGCGTCCACAGGTAGTTGCCCTTCTTTGCCGCGTCGTTCTCGCCGATGAGAATGCCGTTCTCGACCCGCCAAAACGCCTTCGAGTCCTCCGCCTTGAAATTCGTGAGATCCTTGCCGTTGAACAGCGGCACGAGCTTCGGCTCGGCCGCGGCACCGCCGAGGGCGGCCGCGAGATAAAGAGAAAGCGCGAGTGCGAGAGAACGGGGTTTCATCCCGAGCACCTTGGCCGCTCCGGCCCCGCGTGGGAAGCGCGTTTTCGCACCTTTCGCCCCGGACCGGCGGTTCTCCA